>JAEZGP010000770.1 GCA_023437285.1 Actinomycetes bacterium
CCGCGTCGGCGCGCAGGTAGCCGCGACGGACCTCCGTCACGACGGCGCGGACCCGCTCGCCGGGCAGGGCGTGACGGACGAAGACCACCCGGCCCTCGACGCGGGCCACGCAGTGACCGCCGTGGGCGACGGGGCCGACCTCGCACTCCACCTCGGTCCCGACCAGGCTGTCGTCGACCGGGCCTTCGTCGACGGGAAGGCCCTCGGGCTCGGGTACGCCGGGGCCGGTCATCGTCCGTGCGAGGGTGTCTCGGCCGACGGCGTGGCCGGCGAGGGTGGCGCGAGCGGTTCGTCGTAGCCGGCGCGCGGGCCGCGCAGCACGTCGCGGCCGAACGAGCGGTCGAGCTTGTCCAGGTCCTTGGTGGACGCCGAGCCGAGCTGCCACGGGACGCTGACCACCATGACGCCGGGCTCGAACAGCAGCCGGCCCTTCAGCCGCAGGGCGCTCTGGTTGTGCAGCAGGTGCTCCCACCACTTGCCGACCACGTACTCGGGGATGAAGACGGTGACCACGTCGCGCGGTGAGGCGCGGCGCAGGTCCTTGACGAACTCGATCACCGGGCGGGTGATCTCGCGGTACGGCGAGTCGATCACCGTGAGCGGGACGTCGAGGCCGCGGCGGTCCCACTCGGCCTGCAGGGCCCGGGCCTCGTGCTCGTCGACGCTGACCGTGACGGCCGTGAGCGTGTCGGGCCGGGTGCCCTGCGCGTACGCCAACGCCCGCAGCGTCGGCAGGTGAACCTTGCTGACCAGGACCAGGACGTGGTTGCGGGCCGGCAGGGTGGGCCGGGTGTCGGCGGCGGCCAGCTCCCGCGCCACGTGGTCGTAGTGGCGGCGGATGCCCAGCATGACCAGGTAGATCACCGCCATGGCGGCGATCGCGATCCACGCGCCGTGCAGGAACTTCGTGAGGAGGACGACGACGAGCACCGCGCCGGTGAGGAACAGGCCGAACGCGTTGATCGCTCGGGACCGCATCATCCGGCGGCGGGCGGCGGGGTCGCGCTCGGTGCGCAGCAGCCGGTTCCAGTGCCGCACCATGCCGGTCTGCGACAGGGTGAACGACACGAACACGCCCACGATGTAGAGCTGGATGAGCCGGGTGACCTCCGCCTGGAAGGCCACGATCAGCACGATCGCGAAGACGGCCAAAAAGACGATGCCGTTGGAGAACGCCAGCCGGTCGCCGCGCGTGTGCAGCTGGCGGGGCAGGTAGCGGTCCTGGGCGAGGATCGAGCCGAGCACCGGGAAGCCGTTGAACGCGGTGTTCGCCGCCAGGAACAGGATGAGGGCCGTGGCGGCCACGACCAGGTAGAGCAGCAGCGACCCGGTGCCGAACACGGTCTCGCCGAGCTGCGCGGTGACGGTCTTCTGCACGTACCCGACCGGGCTGGCGAGGATCTGGGTTTTCGGGTCCTCGACGAACTGCAGGTGGGTGAGCTTGGCCAGCCACACGATGCCGACCAGCATGGTGACCGCGACCGTACCGAGCAGCAGCAGCGTGGTGGCCGCGTTGCGGCTCTTGGGCGGCTTGAACGCCGGCACGCCGTTGGAGATCGCCTCCACGCCGGTCAGCGCCGCGCAGCCGGAGGAGAACGCCCGCAGCAGCAGGAACGCGAACGCCAGTCCGGTCACCGAGTGTTCGGCCGTGATGTCGAGGTCGGCGCTGGGCGCCCGGAGTTCCTCGCCCATGACGAGCACCCGGAACAGGCCGGTCAGGACCATCCCCAAAATCAAGATCATGAAGCCGTACGTCGGGACGGCGAACGCGCTGCCCGACTCCCGGATGCCGCGCAGATTGACGGCGGTGAGCAGGACGATCGCGATGACCGCGACGGCCACCTTGTGGGTGGCCACCCACGGCACGACCGAGCCCAGGTTGGCCACCCCGGAAGCGGTGGACACGGCGACGGTGAGCACGTAGTCGACGAGCAGGGCGCTGGCCACCCCGAGGCCGGCCTTGGGCCCCAGGTTGACCGTGGCGACCTCGTAGTCGCCGCCGCCCGAGGGGTACGCGTGGACGTTCTGCCGGTACGACGCGACGACCGTGAGCATCACCACGACGACCGCCAGGGCGATCCACGGGGAGTACAGCAGGGCGGTGGCGCCCGCGATGGACAGCGTCAGCAGGATCTCGTCGGGGGCGTAGGCGACGCTGGACAGCGCGTCCGAGGCGAACACCGGCAGCGCGATGCGCTTCGGCAGGAGGGTGTGCTTCAGGCGGTCGGAACGAAACGGTCGACCGAGCAGCAGCCGCTTCAGCAGCGAGGTGGAGGTGACCACAACCGACAAGCGTACGGCCGATCCGCCCCGCCGGGTGCCCGGGTGGGCGACCGTGGCGCGGGGCCGGAAACGGTGTAGCGTCTGCCCGGGAGACCAGCTAGCGGGCAGGGGTTGACGTGCACGTCGTGATCATGGGATGCGGTCGTGTGGGCTCGACGGTCGCCCATAGTCTGGAGAGCCGCGGCCACACCGTCGCCGTGATCGACTCGAACCCGGACGCGTTCCGTCGCCTCGGCGCCGACTTCGCCGGCCTCACCGTCACCGGCATGGGCTTCGACCGCGAGGTCCTCATCGAGGCCGGCATCGAGCGCGCCGACGCGTTCGCGGCCGTCTCCAGCGGCGACAACTCGAACATCATCTCGGCCCGGCTCGCCCGCGAGACGTTCGGCGTGGGCCGCGTCGTGGCCCGCATCTACGACCAGAAGCGCGCCGAGGTCTACGAGCGCCTCGGGATCCCGACCGTGGCGACCGTGCGCTGGACGGCCGACCGGATGGTGCGCCACCTGCTGCCCGAGGGCACGATCGAGCTGTGGCGCGACCCCACCGGCCTGGTGACCATCACCGAGGTCCCGCTGAACCCCGGCTGGATCTCCAGGCCGCTGCGCGCGCTGGAGGACGCGAGCGGCACCCGCGCGGCGTACATCATGCGTTTCGGGCTGGGCACCCTGCCGACCGCCTCGACGGTGCTGCAGGACGGCGACCAGGTGTTCATGCTCGTGACCGACGACATCATCGAGGCGGTCACGCAGGTCACCGGCAACCCGCCGGCCGGCGTCTGACGGGGGGCGGAACGTGCGCAAGTCAGGTTCGATGCGGGTGGCGATCGCCGGGGCCGGCAACGTGGGCCGCTCGATCGCCCAGGAACTCATCGAGAACGGCCACCGCGTGCTGCTCATCGAGCGCCAGCCCTCGGCGCTGCGGCCGGAGCGGGTACCGGCCGCCGAGTGGGTACTCGCCGACGCGTGCGAGCTGGCCAGCCTGCAGGAGGCCAACCTCGCCGAGTGCGATGTGGGCGTCGCCGCCACCGGCGACGACAAGGTCAACCTCGTGGTGTCGCTGCTGGCCAAGACGGAGTTCGCGGTGCCCCGGGTGGTGGCGCGCGTCAACCGGGCCGAGAACGAGTGGCTGTTCACCGAGCAGTGGGGCGTCGACGTCTCGGTGAGCAAGCCGCGCCTCATGGCGGCCCTGGTCGAGGAGGCGGTGACGGTCGGCGACCTGGTGCGCCTCATGACCTTCCGGCAGGGCCAGGCGAACCTCGTCGAGATCACCCTGCCGGACTCGGCGCCGTACGTGGGTTCGGCCGTACGGGACGTGCCGCTGCCGCGCGACGCGGCGCTCGTGGCGATCCTGCGCGGCAAGCGGGTGATCGCACCCAGCCAGGACGACCCGCTGGAGGCCGGCGACGAGCTGGTCTTCGTCTGCACCGCGCAGGTCGAGGACGCCGTCCGCGAAGTCATGCTCGGCTCGCTGGACTAGCGGCGCTCGCCCGCCGGGCTACGCGGTGGTCGCCATCCGTTCGCGGGTGCGGCGCACCGCCCACACGGTCAGGGCGAGCAGCAGCAGGTACGGCGGGTAGCCGAACACGATCCGCGCGATGCCCAGCGCCGTGGCCTGGTCGGCGAGGTACAGCACGGTCTGCAGGCCGGTCTTGAGGATGTAGATCGTGGCCCACAGCACGGTCAGCCAGCCGAAGGTGCGCACCATGGGCGGCTCCTCGCGCCACTGCTTGCTGCCGCCCGCCACGACCACCGACCAGATCCAGCCGACGAGCGGCTGCCGGAAGGCGACCGAGGCGAGCATGGCCACGGCGTAACCGAGGCTGAGCAGGATGCCGGGCAGGTAGAAGGCCCGCTCGTCGCCGGAGCGCCAGGCGAGCCAGGCGCCCAGGGCGATGCCGAACAGGCCGTTGACCGCGTGGCGGATCGGCTGGCGGCGGCTGAGCCGGAAGACCGCGATGCCCAAGGCCGTGGCCACGGACAGCACGATCGCCAGGTTGAGCCGCCAGGCCAGGTCGAACCAGCCGCCGACGACGTTGACGATGACGAACGCGAGCACGGGGATGCTGGACTCGATCAGCCCGCGCACGCCGCCCAGCTGCTCGGCGACCTGCTCGGTGAAGCTCGGCAGCGGTTGCTCGGCCTCGTCGGCGTCCCGGTCGGCCTTCGTCTCGGGCATGGCCGGGTGCTCGCCGTAGATCGCCTCGGCGACGGCCTTCTGGGCCGCGGCGGCCCGCTGGTCGGCGGGCAGGTCGCCGAAGATGACCTCGGCGATGACCTCCTCCTCGGCCGCCACACTTTCCGACAGCGGGTGCTCGGCCCGGGTGGTGCGGTTGTCGCTGTGTCGTGTCACGGCGCCGCTTCCAGCTCGTAGTACGGGTTGTAAATGACCTTGCGGTCGTCGCGGATCGCGACCCGGCCGCGCGCGGTGAGCGCCCTTCCCGGCTCGATGCCGGCGATCTGCCGGCGGCCCAGCCAGACAAGGGTGACCACGTCACTGCCGTCGTACAGGTCGGCCTCGAGCGTGGGCACGGTGGTACGCGGAGTATAGACCACCGTACGCAGCCGGCCGGTCACGCTGACGAACTGGCCGCGTTCGACCTGCCGGGCCGGCTGGCACCCGTGCTTGGCCACGTCCCGTTGCAGATCCTCCGCCTCGAGCTCCGCCTCGCTGGCGGTGAGCCGGCGCAGCATCCGACGAAGCCCGCGTGGGCGGGTGCCGTCGGCGCGGGGTCTGTCGCCGGGATCGTGCGGGTCGCTACCCATGCGGGTGCTCCGCCCCGCCCTGCTGGTTGGCCTCCATCTGGGCCGCCATCTCCTTGGGCAAACGCAGCGGCAGCGGCTCGCGTACCGGCATGGCCTGGTCGCCACGCACGATGACGAGACCGCTGAGCACCTGGGCGAGCCGCGGCGAGGCGTCGGGGTCGAGGGCGGCCGCCCCCTGGAACACCGCGCGGACGAACCAGCGCGGCCCGTCGATGCCCACGTAGCGCAGGTCGGCGCCGTTGGGCAGCCGCGCGTGCAACTGCGGGCCGTACGTCCCGTCGCTCTCGGTGGCCCGGCCGCCGTCGGCGGTCAGGGACCGCGTGATCTCGTCGCGGATCTCGTCCCACACCCCTTCGGTACGGGGGGCGGCGAACGCGCCGACGTGCAGCGAGCTGTCCTCGTCGACCAGCATGATCTGCTGGACCTGGCCCCCCGGCGCGGCCTGCACCCGCAGTTCCACGCCGTCGATGGCCGGGATGAGCATGGCGCCCAGGTCCAGGCGCGGCAGGCCGTCGTCGGGGGCGTCGGTGATGTCGAACGGTCCCCTGGTCCTGCCGACGGCGGGGCCGGTGGGGACTGCGACCGCGTCCCGGTCGGTGGCCGCGGCCCGCCCGTTCGCGGCGTGCCCGTTCGCGGCGTGCCGCCCGGGGGTGTGTCGCCCAGCGCCGGAGCGCTGCCGCGAGAAGATCACCGTTCCTCCTCCGTGGCGTGCGGCCGACCGGCCGCGTCCAGCGCGGCGTGCCCGCCCGTCGAGCCGTGTCCCTGCGTTCCCCGTATGGCGTCTGGCAGCTCTTCCACCAGCACGAAGTCTGCCCGTTCGACCCGCTGCACGACAAGCTGAGCGATCCGGTCGCCGCGGGCGATCACCACCGTGGCATCGCGATCATGGTTAATCAAGTTGACCATGATCTCGCCCCGATAGCCGGCGTCGACGGTACCCGGCGCGTTGAGAACGGTGACCCCCATCCGGTGCGCCATACCCGATCGGGGATGAACCAGACCCACGTACCCGGGCGGCAGCGCGACCGCCACGCCCGTCGGCACGAGCGCCCGCTGTCCCGGCGCAAGTTTCACCTCCGCCGCGGCGCACAGGTCCGCCCCGGCGTCGCCGGGATAGGCATACCTCGGCACGGGTACCGGCGCCGCCGCGTCGACGCGGCGCACCAACACCCGTACGGGCACCTCAGCCTCCGTCACGAGTCTTCCCCCTCACGTCCGTACCCCTCCATCATCCAGGCAGGGTGGGCGGCTGGTTACGCTGCCTGACGTGGCTGACCCGACCCTGCATCGCGAGCGGCTGGTCGTGCCCTGGTGGGCATGGCCGGTGGGCGTCGCGTTCGGCGCGATCCTCGGCATCGAGCTGACGCTCGGCGCACCCGGCCTGCGCGCCGCCGCCGTCGCCGCTGGCGCGGCGCTCGCCGTGCTGGCCCTGATCTGGCTCGGCCGCATCCGCGTCCGGGTGGACAACGCGCACCTGCGGGTCGACGACGCGAACCTGCCGCGCGAGTTCATCACCGGGGCGTACGCCGTCGACGCCGAGGAACGCCGCGCGCTGCTCGGCGTCGAGGCCGACCCGCTCGCGTTCGTGATCCTCAGGCCGTGGGTACGTGGGACGGTCCGCGTCGACCTCGACGACCCCGCCGACCCCACGCCGTACTGGCTCATCAGCTCCCGCCACCCCGACCGCCTGGCGGCCGCCCTCAACAGCGGCCGCTGACGGCTCAACACGGCCGCTGCCGGCCCGCTCAGCGGCGGGCCGCCAATAGGCCCACTCAGCGGCCACTGACGGCCCGCTCAGCGCCGCCGGCGGCCTGCTCAGCGGTCGGCGACGCGGCCCTCGAT
>JAEZGP010000029.1 GCA_023437285.1 Actinomycetes bacterium
ATGGAAGAGGGCGAGCAGTCGGTGCCAGGCGGCGTAGCTGTGCTCCAAGTCCTCCTCGGTGCCTTCATCCCGCTGCTGCTCCAGCTCCGCGCACAGCCGCCCGGCCGAGTACGCCGTCGCGTACAGGGCGTTGTCGGCGGGCAGCAGCTTGCGCTCCTCGGCGAAGAGCAGGAAGACGACGCGCATCATCACCGCGACCGCGCCCCGGTAGATCTCGTGCGCGTCGACGCCGGCCAGGCCCCGGCCGCCGGTCTCGCGCTCCCGCACGTCGCTGCGGCCGATCGCGGCGACGAGCAGCTCGACGGCCTGGCGGACCTGCACGCCGAGCGCCTCGGTGATCTCCTCCTGGCTGCCGAGGCTGTCGTGCAGGAGCTTCACCAGCCGCTCGTCGTCCCGTACGCCGAAGAACCGCCGCCGCGACAACAGCGACACGAACGCCCGCACCACGTCCCGCTCGGCCGCCTCCGGCCAGGAGACCGCGTCGAAGGTGGCGGTGGTGGTGACGCCGCGCTCCGGCGCCCAGACCAGCGTCCACCACCGGCCGTCGGTGGCCAGGCCAAGCTCGACGCCGTGGGAGCGGCACAGTTGGGCGAGCCGGTCGGCCGGCGTGGCCGCCCACATGGAGCCCCTCACTCGGGCGGTCGGCTGCTGCCCGGGCGGGCAGAGCCACCCGAGCACGCGCACCGTGTCGGGCTTGACGTCCTCGCCCGGCTCGACCAGGACGAACGACGGTCGAAGCTCGGTGTCGTGCTCGGCGACGGTGTGCGTGAGCTCGTCGAGGTCGTCGGTGTGCAGCGCGTCGCGCCAGCCGAGCAGCTCGCCCAGCACGTACTCGATCCAGGTTTGTTGGCCCGCGACGGGGTCGGTTTGCCAGGTGGTGTGCTGCTGACGCAGCCGCTCGCGGGTCTGCTTGTCCAGCGCGTCGAGGGTGGGCCAGGCGCGGCGCAGCACCGGCAGGCTCAGGAACGGCCCGTTCGCCTCGACCAGGCTCAGCCAGTTGCGGTGCTGTTCAACGCCGTCGGGGGCGGGGCGGCGGAACGTGCGGCTCATCGGGTGGCCTCCCGCTTCGGTACGACGAAGACCACGGCGACCGGGAAGCTGTGCGGCTTCGGGTCGCGGTAGCGGGCGGCGACCACCTCGAGTTCGCGGTCGCGCTCGGCTTCGAGGGCCGACAAGCGTGCCTCCCAGGATTGACGGTCCTTGCGGTACTGGGCGAGTTCTTCCTTGCTCTTCTTCATAGCGACGACCTGCTCCGGCGTGAACAGGGACGCCTGCCCGTCGACGCCCTCCTCGGGCGTGGCGAGCGCGCCACGCAGGGTCGCGGCGAACTGGTCGAGGTTGTGCCGGATGCGCTGCTCCTCGGCCTCCTGCCGCTGGGCGAGCTTGCGCTCCAGCGACTCCTGGCGGGTCCTTCTGCGCCACTCGATGGCGGCGACCAGGCCGTCGGCGACGCGCGGCCAGCGCTCGGTGAGCCGGTCGCGCACCACCTGGGAGGCCGGGGTTCCGTTGGCCAACGCCCGGTCGAGGAAGCCGCCGAGGTCTCCGAGGTTCTCCAGCCGGCGGAAACGCCCCTGCTCGGGCGCCCAACCACCGGCGTAGAGGACCTCCTCGTGCAGGCGTACGCCGTCCGCACCCACCAGCACGAACCGGGAGTACGCCCCGACCAGCACGTCCTCCAGCGCCGGGTCGTCGCTGACGACGGCGGTGACCCGGTGCAGGCCCAGGTCCGGATTGGACACGGCGGCGCGCAGCAGCCGGGTCGACATCGCCACCAGCGGGTGGTTGAGGTGGGCCAGGACAATGCCGTTGCGGTCGGCCTTCGCCACCTCCGGGTCGAAGGCGACCGGCAGCTGGCGCGGCGGCTCGTCGCCGTCGCGCAGCTTGGCGGTCAGGCCGGCGCTGGCGCGCTGCCACGAGCCGGTCAGCGGCGGGACCCGCCACAGCCCGTCGACCAGGAGCTTGTCATCGGTGTACCGGGTGAGTTTCTGCTGGCGGGCCAGCTCGAGGGCGGTGTCGACGACCCGCTTGACCGCCGGCGGCGTGATGCCGAGCTCATCGACGGTCTTGTCGAGGTCGGCGCGCAGGCGGCGGACCTGCTCGCGCACGTTGGACTCCGTGGGCAGGCTGCCACCGGCCCTGCCCTTGCCGGCCCTGTCCACGTCGACGCTGACGTGCTCGCCGAGCATCCGGCGCTGCACCGCGTCGGCCAGGACGGCGTTGACCGAACCGAGGTCCTCCTCCATCCGGGCGACCTTCGTGGCGACCCGGGAGAGGAACTCAAGGTCGGCCTCGAACCGGTCGACGGCCTTGCCGAAGCCGGCGCCGACGAAGTGCCGAATCTCCGGGGTCACTTCCTGGCCGTACCGGTCGATGCGGCCGATGCGCTGCTCCAGCTTGTTGGGGTTGAACGGGATGTCGTAGTTGACCAGCCGGTGGCAGTGGTTCTGCAGGTCGATGCCCTCGCTGGCGGCGTCGGTGGCGAGCAGGATGCGCACCGGCCGTTCGGTCGGGTCGGCCTGGAACTCCAGGCGGATGCGTTCGCGCTCGTCGGGGAGGGTGCCGCCGTGCAGCAGCGCGAGCCGGCCACCCGCGTCGAAGCCCTGCTGGCGCAGCAGGTCGGCCAGCCACGTCTGCGTGTCGCGGTACTCGGTGAAGACGACGACGCGCTCGTTGGTCCACAGTCGACCGTCGGGGCGGCACACCGCGGTCAGGTACTTGATCAGCTCGGTGGCCTTGGCGTCCGGCAGGGCCTCCTTGGCCTCGGCCCAGTCGAGCATCTTGCGCAGCAGGGCCGTCTCTTCGTCCGTCGGGTCCGGTTGCACCGGCCCCACCCGGGTCAGCATGTCGTCCTCGGCTTCGGCGAGCTGTTCGTCGTCGTAGGTGGCGAGGTCGTCCATGAACTCGTCCATCCACGCCGGATCGTCCTCGCCAGTGGGCAGGCCCTTCTTCTGGGCAAGGGTGTCCAGGTAGACGCGCACGGTGTGGGCGAAGGCGGCGGGGCTGGAGAAGAGCCGCTTCTTCAGCAGCAGCGTCACCAGGTCGGTGGCCCGCCGGCCGCGCTGGGACGTCAGCCGCTTGCGGCGCAGGTCGGCAAACCGGGTCAGCAGGGCGTGGATCTCCCGCTCGTCCTGCGGGTACTGCACGGCAATCGCCGAGGCCTCACGCTCGACGAACCGGGGCGTACCGTCCGGGTTCTCGATGTCGCGCTTGAGCCGGCGTACGACGGTGTCCCTGACCGCGGCCTGGTCCGGCTTGACGCCGCGGGCGAAGCGCTGGTTGTCGAGGATCTCCAGCAGCGCGGTGAACGACGCCTGGTAGCCGTTGTGCGGGGTGGCCGACAGGAACAGCCGGTGGGCGAAGTGCGGCGCCAGCCGGCGGATCAGCTTGGTCTGCTGCGAGTCGACGGCGTAGACCTGCTTCGGTGCGGCGGGGGCGACGTGGTGGGCCTCGTCGAGGATGAGCAGGTCGAAGGTGCGCGGGTAGGTCGGCCCGTCCGGCGGCAGGACCTCGTCGAGCAGGCGCTGCGCCTTCGGGCCGCGCAGCCACGGCAGGCTGACGATGCTCAGCGGGAACACCTCGAACGGGTTCGCGGCCGACCCATGCGTACGCCGGACCTCGGCGCAGCGCGCGGTGTCGATCACGGTGAAGTCGAGGCCGAACTTCTCGGCCATCTCGTCGCGCCATTTCACGGTGAGGCCCGCCGGGCAGACGATCATGATCCGGCGACCGCGGTGGCGCAGCAGCAGCTCCTGGGCGACCAGACCGGCCTCGATGGTCTTGCCGAGACCCACGTCGTCGGCGAGCAGCAGGTTGACCCGGGGTGCGTCCACCGCGCGGGCGACCGGCTCCAACTGGTAGTCCTCGATCGCGACACCGGACCGGAACGGCGCCTGCAACGTCTTCACGTCCGCCGACGTCACGGCCGACCAGCGCACCGCGTCGAGGAACGCGGCCAGCCGCTCCGGCGGGTCGAAGGCGTCCGCCGTCACGTCCGGCAGCGAGCCACTCGGCAGCACCTGGCGACCCGGCTCAACCTCCCAGATCACGTCGAGGGTGTGGCCGTAACGACCGTCCTCGACGCTCTGCAGGCTCACCAGGCTGCTCTGTTCGCCGATCTCGATGTCGCTGACCACCCATCGCTGGCCACGGACCGCGACCAGGTCCCCGACCGTCGGCGTTTCAGTCGTCGCGCTCGGCACCGCACACCCCTTCGTCGCCCGGCCCGCCAGCCGGCGTTTTTCGGCACGCCACTGCGGCCGGTCCCGTTCTCCCAACGCCACGGTGCTTCGTCCTGGGAACGATCGGACGCAGCCTACGGCACCGGACATCCAAAGTCGACGCTGATCCAACAGATCGATTGTGTATCCGATTCACAGCATGCTCTAATGGCGTCTCGGATCACAGGACGACGACCACCCGCTTCCCCGCTCAGAAGGACAGAACTATGCGTA
>JAEZGP010000068.1 GCA_023437285.1 Actinomycetes bacterium
GACCTCCGACTCCGTGCCCGAGCGCAGGCACTGGGCCAGCGCCGAGTGCTCCGAGTCGACCGGGACGATCTGCCCCGGCCGCTGGGTGGCCGCCCGCACCAGCGGGCCGCCGGCCACGAGCGACTCCTTGTTGGCCAAAGCGAGCGTACGTCCGGACGCCAGCGCCGCCAGCGTGGGCGCGAGGCCGAGCGAGCCGACGACGCCGTTGAGCACCACGTCGCACGGCCACTCGGCCAGCTCGGTCATCGCCTGCGGCCCGGCCAGGATCTTGGGAATCCGGAACCCGCCCTTGGCGTAGCCCCGCTTGGCCGCCTCCGCGTAGAAGGCCAGCTGCAGGTCCTGCACCGCCGACGCCCGGGCGACGCCGACGACCTCGACCTCAAGCTCCAGCGCCTGGGCGGCGAGCAACTCGACCTGGCCGCCGCCCGCGCCGATGCCCACCACGCGCAACCGGTCCGGGTTGCGCCGGACGATGTCGATGGCCTGCGTGCCGATGGAACCCGTGGAACCCAGCAGCACGATGTCGCGGACGGTCACGCCGCCATTCTTACCTACGCCCTCAAAGATCCGGTGCCCACGGCCCGCCCACCGGTCACCCCCTGGTCGGGGCCGACAGGCGGAACGCTTCCAGCTCGGCGCCGTACCAGCGGTCGGTGCGGCCCAGTTCCGTCATGCCCAGGCGGCGACATACGGCGATCGAGGGCGCGTTGTCCGGGCGGACGACCGCGTAGATCTCCGTCAGGCCGGCGGCGAACCCGTGGTCCAGGGCGCCGCGGGCCGCCTCCGTCGCGTACCCGTTGCCCCGGGAGTCGGGGTGCAGGTGCCAGCCGACCTCGATCTCGTCGGGGTGGTCGGGCAGCGGGACGAGCAGCACCGTGCCGGCCACGACGCCGGTGTCGCGGACCTGCACGGCCCAGACGCCGTACGGTCCGCTCGCCCGGGAGTTCCAGCGGTCGACGACCGCCGGGGCCTCGTCGAGGGACGTCAGCGGCCGGGGCACCGAGCCGAGCCAGCGCGCGACCTCCCAGCGGGAGTAGATGTCGTAGAGCCGGGCCAGGTCCGCCCCGTCGTGCGTCCACGGGCGGACGTCGAGGCGCTCGGTACTAAAGACGCTCATGTGCGGGCCTTCGCCTTCGGTCGGGCCGCACGCTGCCGTGGCACCCGCGCGGCGGGCTTCGTCTCGGCCTCGCGGATGCCGTACTGGCGGTAGAGCCCGTCGAACGGGCCGGCCCACCAGTTGCGCGTGCCGAGCAGGCGCATGAGCGCCGGCACGAGCAGCGTACGGACGATCGCCGCGTCGACCGCGACGGCCACCAGCGTCCCGATGCCCAGCATCTTGATGGTGGCCGAACCGCCGGCGGCGAAGCCGGCCACCACCACGATGAGCAGCAGGGCCGCCGCCGTGATGATGCCGCCCGTGCGCTGCAGGCCCCGGGCCACCGCCAGCCGGTTGTCGCCGGTGGCGTCCCACTCCTCGCGCACGCGCGAGAGCAGGAACACCTCGTAGTCGGTGGACAGGCCGAACAGCAGGGCCAGCATGAGGATCAGGTTCGTGGGTTCGAGGTAGCCCGTGGACGTAAAGCCGAGCAGGTCCGCCAGATGCCCGTCCTGGAAGATCCAGACGACCACGCCGAACGAGGCGCCGATCGAGACCACGTTCATCAGGACCGCCTTGAGCGGCAGGACCAGCGAGCCGAACGCCAGGAACAGCAGGATGAACGTGGCGCCCATGATGTAGAGGGCCATGGCGGGCAGCCGGTCGCCCAGGGTGTCGAGCAGGTCCGCGTCGTAGGCGGCACGGCCGGTCAGGGACGCCGTGGCCCCGGCGGGCGGCGCGACGTCGCGCAGCTCCTCGACGATCTCGCGGGCCCGCTCGCTGGTCGGATCGGCATCGATCTTGACCGCGATGAGGGTGTTCTTGTCGTCGGACTTGACCACCATCGAGGTCTCGACACCCGGCACGGCGCGGACGCGCTCGAAGAACGCGGTCACGTCTGCGGCCGAGGAGTGGTTCTCCAGGGCCACGAGGATCGGCGACGGGTTGCCGTTCGGGAACTCGGTGGCCAGCCGCTCGGCGACCGTACGGCTGGGGGTGCCCGCCGGCAGGGTCCGCTCGTCGAAGCCGCCGAACGTGGCCCGCCCGAACGGCAGCGCGAGCAGCACCAGCACGACCGTGGCGGCCAGGGCGTACCCGACGGGGCGGGCCATCACGCTGCGGGCCAGGCGGGCCCAGCCGCCCTCGTCGCCCGGCGCGGTGCGGCGCAGGCGCGGCAGCGGTACCCGTACGAGATCGATTTTTGGACCGAGGACGGCCAGCAGCGCGGGCAGGGCGGTGAGCGCCGCGAGCATCGCGACCAGCACGGCGGCCACTCCGCCGTACGCCATGGACCGCAGGAAGCCCAGCGGGAACAGCAACAGGCTCGACAGGGCCAGCGCGACGACCAGGCCGGACACGGCGACCGTGCGGCCGGCGGTGGCGAGGGTACGCTCGACCGCCTCGGCGGCGGTGCGGCCGGCGGCGAGTTCCTCCCGGAACCGGCTGACCACGAACAGGGCGTAGTCGATGCCCATGCCCAGGCCGATCATCGTGATCACGTTGACCGCGAACACCGAGACATCGGTAAGGCCCGCAAGGATCTTGGTGACGGTGAGCGCGCCGAGGATCGACACGACGCCCACGAGGATCGGCGTCAGCGCCGCGATGAGCCCTCGGAAGATCAAAATCATGAGGACGAAGAGGATGGGCAGCGAGATGATCTCGGCGCGGGTGACGTCGCGGGCGACCTGGTCGTTGGCGTCGCGCACGAACGGCACGAGGCCGCCGACCTCCGTCCGCAGCCCGTCGACCGCCAGCAGGGGCTCGATCGCCTCGAACGCGGCGGCCTGCGCGTCGGTGTCCGACGGGTCGGCCTTGAGGCGGATCGACACGCCCACCGAGTGCCAGTCGGGTGAGTTGAACGCCTGCCCGGCGGGCTCGTAGGGCGAGTTGACGTTCGCGACCTGGGGCCGGGCCCGCAGCTTGTCGATCACGTCGGTGACCGGGCCCTGGAACCCGGGCTCATCGAAGGTGAGCGTCGCCGAGCTGTAGAGCACCACCACGTCGGTGTCCTGCCGGCCCCACAGCTGCACGATGCGCTCCTGGGCCTTCGCCGACGGGCTGCCCGGGTCCTCGAAACCGCCGCCCGTCAACGACCCGAACACCGAAGCGCCCCACGTGGCGCCGACGCCGATCAGGGCCACCGTCGCGACCAGCACCGCCCACCGGTACCGGGCGACGAACCGTCCCCACCACGCGAACATGACCGTCCCTTCCGATCGTGACCGGTCCCCACTGTAGGGTCTGGCCCTCCGCGCGCCACCGATCCGTCTACGCTGACCGCCTATGACGACCCAACGCCCTGGTCAGCTGCCCGCCAGCGCCGACGTGGTGATCATCGGATCGGGCCACAACGGCCTGGTATCGGCCATCCTGCTGGCCCGCGCGGGCCTGTCCGTGGTCGTCCTGGAGGCCGCCGACATCATCGGCGGCGCCACCCGCACCGAGCGACCCTTCCCGAAAGTTCCGGGCCTCGGCCACTCCACCGGCTCATACCTGCTGGGCCTCATGCCGCCCGAACTCGTCGAGAAGCTGGGCGTCACCCTGCCCACGCTGCGCCGCGATCCGCACTACTTCCTGCCCACCCCGGGCCCCGTCGGCTCGCCGTACCTGCTGTTCGGCTCCGACCGCGCGGCCACCCGCGCACAACTGGACCGGTTCTTCTCCCCGGCGGACATCGCGGCCGACGACGCCATGCAGGCCGAACTCGCGGCGCTGCGCGCCGACCTGGCGCCGGCGTGGCTCGCCGAGCCGCTGACCGTCGAGGAGACCGCGTCGCGTTACGTCCGGCCGGCCCTGCAGGACGCCTTCGTGGACCTGGTGCGCGGGTCCGTCGCCGCCTACCTGGAGCGCTTCGACTTCCGCTCCGAACTGCTCACCTCCATGTACGCCGTCACCGACGGCCTGTCCGGGCTCAACGCCGGCCCCGACGACCCCGGCACCGGGCACAACTTCCTCGTCCACAACATGTGCCGGCTGCCCGGCTCCGACGGCACCTGGATGATCGTGCGCGGCGGCATGGGGGTGGTGTCGGCCACGTTCGCCGACGCGGCCCGCGCGGCGGGAGCTTCAATCTTGACGAGTACGCCCGTGAGCGCGGTGACCGTGTCCGGCGGCGCGGTCGACGGCGTCGTCACGGCCTCGGGCGACCCGATCCGGGCGTCCGTGGTGCTGGGCGCCTGCGACCCGTACGCCCTGATGCGGCTGGTGCCGGCCGGCGCCCTGCCCGCCGAGCTGCCCGCCCGGATGGCCGAGGTACGCCGCACCGGCACCACCCTCAAGGTCAACCTGGCGCTGCGCTCGCTGCCCCGCTTCTCCTGCCTGCCCGCCGAGGCACCGAGCCCGTTCGGGTCCACGGTGCACCTGCTGCCCGGCTCCGCCTCCCTGCTCGACTCGTCCGCGGGCTCCTCCCCCATGACCGAACTACGGGCCATGTGGGCCGACGTGCAGGCCGGCAAGCTGCCCGACGAGCCGACCATCGAGTGGTACCTGCACACCACCGTCGACCCGACCCTGCACGACGACGCGGGCCACCACTC
>JAEZGP010000093.1 GCA_023437285.1 Actinomycetes bacterium
CGCGCGGATGGCGCGTACCACGTGCCTTTTGTTCTGGTTGTGACGCGGGGACTTGTCGCCACCGAGGAGACCGTGCCGCTGCTGACGTTGCCCGGCAAGAAGAAAGGCGGCGTGGTCGACAAGAACTACCAGGGTGAGCTGGTGCGCTTTCAGCCGCTGCCGGAGCTGGGCATCACCCACAGCGCCTACCTGATCGTCGATGTCGAGCGGGGCGAGGAGTTCCGCGACGTGAAGCCCGTCGATGCCACGGCGACGATTATTCAGAGGGGACGGACGCCGCTCACCATCGAGGAGGGCGTCGCGCTCGCGACCCACTTCCCGGATGCGCTGGAGAAGAACAAGTGCTTCATGCTCGCCGGGTCGCGGTCGGGTGACCGGCGCGTCCCCGCGCTCTGGATCAGCGACAACGCGCCGAAGCTCGGCTGGTGCTGGAACGGTAACCCGCACAGCTGGCTCGGCACGGCCTCGTGCGGCAGCCGGATGACAGCGCCGTGACAGTGCGCTGACAGCGGCCGGCGCCATGGTTGACCCCGACACCAAAGGGGGGAACCAATGGGCTACGCGTTCCAGGCCGAGGGCCTGGTGAAGCGGTTCGGGGCGACCACCGCGCTGGCGGGCATCGACCTCGCGGCCGAGGAGGGGACCGTGTTGGGCGTGCTGGGCCCGAACGGGGCCGGCAAGACCACGGCGGTACGCATCCTCGCCACCCTGCTGCGGCCCGACGAGGGTCGGGCCACGGTTAAGGGACTCGACGTCGTCAAGGATGCCGCGAAGGTGCGGCGCCTCATCGGCCTCACCGGCCAGTACGCGTCCGTGGACGAAGATCTCACCGGCCTGCAGAATCTCACGCTCATCGGCGAGCTGTTGGACCTGCGCCGCGCCGACGCGAAGGTGCGGGCCGCCGAACTGTTGGAGTGGTTCGACCTCACCGACGCGGGCCGGCGGCAGGCCAAGACGTACTCGGGGGGCATGCGCCGCCGGCTCGACCTGGCCGCGAGCCTCGTCGGCAACCCGGGGGTGATCTACCTGGACGAGCCGACAACCGGGCTCGACCCGGCCAAGCGGGAGGACATGTGGGGCGTCGTCCGGTCGCTGGTCGGCAACGGGTCCACGGTGCTGCTGACCACGCAGTACCTGGAGGAGGCCGACGCGCTGGCCGACGACATCTGCGTGATCGACCACGGAAAGGTGATCGCGCACGGGACTCCCGCCCAGCTCAAGCACCTCGCCGGCGGTCAGACCATCGAGGTACGCCCGACCGATCCCGCCGACGTGCCGGCCGTCTCGGCGATCCTGTCGAGCGTGGCCGGGCACGAGGTCGAGTCGCCGCAACGCGGCGTGCTCACCGTGCCGGTCGATGCCGAGCGCGCGTTCACCGAGGTGGTGCGCCGCCTCGACGAGGCCGGCATCGGCGTACTCGAACTGTCACTGCGGCTGCCCAGCCTCGACGAGGTGTTCTTCACCCTGACCGGACACACGACGCGCAAGGAAGAGGTGGCGGCATGACGCTGACCATGCAACGCGCAGAGTCGCCGGTTGCCGTGGAAACCAGGCCGGCCCGGCCGCTCGGGCTGCTGCGGCACAGCCTCGCGCTCACCCGACGCAGCCTGATCAAGACGCTGCGTACGCCAGAGCAACTGCTCGACGTGACCCTCCAACCGGTGATCTTCGTGCTCGTCTTCGTGTACCTGCTGGGCGGCGCGATCTCCGGGTCGCGTCAGGAGTACCTGCAGTACCTGCTGCCCGCGATCATGGTGCAGACGGTGCTGTTCGGCTCCGTGGCCACGGGGGTCTCGCTGAACACCGACGTGAAGAAGGGCGTCTTCGACCGCTTCCGCAGCCTGCCGATCGCGCGTTCCGCGCCGCTCATCGGTTCGGTCGTCGGCGACATCGTCCGGTTCTTCGTCTGCATCGCCGTGCTGTTCTCGGTCGGCTACGCGATGGGCTTCCGGATCGGCACGAGCCTCGTCGCCACCCTGGCCGCCTGCCTCGTGGTGATCTTTTTCGCGTTCGCCATGAGCTGGGTGTTCGTGCTGGTGGGCATGGCCATGCGGGAGCCCGGCGCCGTGCAGGGCGTGTCGTTCGTAGCGCTGTTCCCGCTGACGTTCGGCACGAACATGCTGGTCGACGCGAGTACGCTGCCCGGCTGGTTGCAGGCCTGGGTGAAGGTCAACCCGGTGGCCGGGGCCATGGACATGGCACGCGGGCTCATCGTCGGCGGGCCGGTCGCCGGGCCGCTCACCAAGACGCTGCTGTGGGCCGTGGGCATTCTGGTGGTCTTCGCGCCGCTCGCGGTGCGCGCCTACCGCCGCCGAGCCTAGTTGCTGCCCGTGGGCGCGGGTCCGACCGGATCGAACAGGGCGATTGCCCCGGCCCGGTCGGACCCGTGCCCTTTGGCGTAGGAAGCCTCGAACGCGGCGTCACCGAGCGCCTGGCGCAGCGTCCGCGTGAGGCGCTCGGTGTCGGAATCGGTGAGGTCCCGGGTGCCGCGTACGGCGTCGACCGCGCCGAGCGTCTCGGCGGCCAGCGCCGGCTCGCCCGTCGCGCCGTAGTAACAGGCGGCGGCCACCCCCACCTTCGCCACGACGGGCATGTCGTTGCCCTCGACGGCGTACCGCAGCGCGGCCGAGACGTGCTCGGCCGCCTCGTCGTCGCGGCCCAGGAAGATCGCCAGGTGCGCCTCGGTGCTCAGCAGCAGCGCCTGGAACTGAGGCGGCACAAGGTTCGCCGCGGTCAGGTGCACACGCGCCTGATCGAGCATCTCCCGGGCCTCCGCCGGGTCGCCCGCGGTGCGGGCCAGGTCGGCGAGGATCAACAGCGCGAAGGCGGTCTCCCGGCGCGGCGACGGCTCGGGGAACTCCGCGACGTACGCGCGCAGCTCCGCGCGGGCCCGCTCCGGATCGGCGTACGCGTGCACCGAGGCCAGCCAGATGCGCTGGTGTCCGACGTCGTCGCCCGGGTTCAGCTCGCGCATCAGCCGGATCGACTCCTCCAGCGCGGCCGCCGCCTGCTCCGTCTCGCCCCGCTTGCTCTTCGCGTCGGCGAGGACCGTGAGCGCCGTACTCATGCCCCACCGGTCCCCGACCTGCCGGAACGCCTCAACGGCGGCGGTCACGTCGCGCATCATGCCGTCGGCGTACCCCGCGTTTTCCTGGATGGAGCTGCGCATCGTCAACAACATCGCCCGGGTCCACGGGTCGGGATGGTCGAGCCGGCGGTCCACCTCCGCCAGACCAGCCTCAGCGTTGTCCGTGATGACTGACAGCGCTGGCGGGATCAGGGCCAGCAGCGGCTTGGCCGTGCGCAGGTCGATGCCGTCGACCAGCGCCCCGACCTCCCGGATGCGGTGGGGATCGGGCGGCATCATCCCGGTCATCACGCCGTGCAGCTGGTGCATCACGCCGGCGATCGTCCTCGCCTCGGCGGGCGCCTCGCCGGGCACCGCGAGCGCGCGGCCCAGCAACGCGCCGGCCTGCTCGTGGCTGCCCGTCATCATCCACAGGAACGTCAGCGCGGCGCACATCCGCAGGGCCGTGTCCGCGTCGCCCGCGTCGCACGCCGAGTGGATCGCGCCGACCAGGTTGTCCCACTCCGCCCGCATGAGCGCCAGCCACGGCAGCTGGTCGGCGCCGCGCAGGTGCGGCTCGGCGGTCTCGGCCAGGGACAGGAAGTGCGCCGCGTGCGCCGCGCGGGCCGACTCCAGGGTGCCGGCCTCGGCGAGGCGATCCACCCCGTACTCCCGGATGGTCTCCAACATCCGGTAGCGGGTCGTGTCGCCCGCGCCGTCGACGACCTGCAGCAGCGACTTGTCGACGAGCGCGCCCAGCAGGTCCAGCGCCACCGGCGTGTCCAGGCCGGCGACGCCGGCCGCGCTGTCGGCCGTGATCGTGGCGGGGAAGACGGCCAGCGTCTCCACGAGGCGCCGCTCGTCGTCGGTGAGCAGGTCCCAGCTCCACGCCACCACGGCGCGCAGCGTGCGGTGGCGCGGCATGGCCGTCCGGCTGCCGCCCGTGAGCAGCCGGAACCGGTCGTCGAGCCGGCGGGCGACCTCCTCCGGAGACTGGGTGCGCAGCCGCGCCGCGGCCAGCTCGATCGCCAGCGGCAGCCCATCGAGGCGCCGGCAGATCTCCACAATGGCCGCCACATTGCCGTCGTCAACCGCAAACCCAGGTCGTACGGCGCACGCGCGGTCGCGCAGCAACTGAACGGACGGGTACCGCACCGCCTCGGCGGCCGGGCAGTCCGGGGCGGGCAGGCGCAGCGACGGTACGGCCGCCAGCGACTCGCCCACGATGCCGAGCGGCTCACGCGACGTCGCCAGTACGCGCAACTGCGGGCAGCGGGCCAGCAGCTCGTCGGCGAGCCGGGCGGCGGCATCGATGACGTGTTCGCAGTTGTCCAGCACCAGCAGCGTTTCGGCGCCGAGGAGGGCGTCGGCCAGCCGCGACAGGTCGTCGGCGGGCGTACCCGGTTCGTTGGGGTCGCGGACGCGGGCCTCGCGGCGCAGGACGGTGGCGAGCGCCGCCTGCGGCACGTCCACCGGGTCGCTGACCGGCGCCAACTCGACCAGCCAGGCGCCGCCCGGCAGCCGGGGCACGGTGGCGGCGGCGGCCGTGGCCGCCAGGCGGGTCTTGCCGGCGCCGCCCGGCCCGACGAGCGTGACCAGCCGCTGTTCGCGCAGCAGCGCGTCCAGCCGGGCCAGCTCCGCCTCCCGGCCGACAAAGCTGCTCCCCGTCGCCCGCCGGTTGCCGATCTGGGGCGGCGGCCCGGCCGGCGGGGCCC
>JAEZGP010000181.1 GCA_023437285.1 Actinomycetes bacterium
GGGCTGGGGCGAGGGGTAGCCTCGTTGCGTCTGAGGTCAGGCGCCCAGGTGGCGGCGGGCCTCCGTACGCGTCTTGCGCTCCTCGTCGGGCAGGATGAACAGGGACAGCTGCTCGCCCTCGGCGGACTCCATCCGCAGGCACGTCTGCTCCCACGGCGTCTGCACAACCTCGCCGGACCGCACGCCACCGGCCGCCTCGACGCGCGCCGCCAGGGCGTCCAGGTGCTCCGGGTCGCGGGCCTCGATCCGCAGGGCGTGGTCGCGGCTCAGCGTCCGGCCCACCTCGGCGTTGTCGACGAGGTCCCACTGGGCGTCGTCGAAGATCTCGATGGCGGCTGGGACGACGCCGAAGAGCACGCCACGCTGCCCGTCCGGGTGCTCCCACTCGTCGACGATGTTCATGCCCAGGCCGTCGCGGTAGAACCGGACGGCCTCGTCGAGGTTGCTGACCCGCAGGCATACGCGCAGTTCGTCGAACGCCCGCGTGGTGGGCCGGGCGGCGCGGCTGACCAGGACGTACATGTAGCCGTCCGGGGCACGGAAGTGCGACCAGGCGGTGGCCCAGGACGTCTCGATGCCGTCGTGCACCTCGCCGATGAACTCGATGCCGTGCGCCTCCATGTGCGCGCGGACCTCGCGTACGTCGTCGACGAGCAGGCCGGCGACCGGGTGCTCGAAGAACGAGTGTTCGGTGTCGCTGGCCTTGAAGACCTCCACGGCGCTGCCGTCCGGCAGGTCGAAGACCCGGGCGTCGGGCTGTTCCAGGCCGACCGGCAGGCCGAGGACGTCACCGAAGAGCCGGCTCATCTCGTCGAGGTGAGCGGAGCTGGAGCCGAGCCAGCGCAGGCCGAGGACCTTCATACCAACCTCCAAATTTGCATGCAGTTCTGTATGCATACGTGACGCGGGGTCTTGACGGCAGGTCAGAGGGCGTGTGACCCTGCTCGCATCCAATTTTGCATGCAATCTTGCATGCAGCAACTACCCCCTTTTCAAGGACGAGTTGATGGCTCAAACGACTCCGTTGCCCACGCTCGAAACCACTGATCGGGACGACCCCAAGGTCGTCGCCGAGCAGCGGGCGGATGACTACAGCACCCACGTTGTCCCGTTCAGTGCCCGCGTGGGCCGGTGGCAACTCACGATGTCCTTCTGGTCCCTGCTCAGTGCCATGGTCTGGCTCTTCTACGGCGCGCTGGTGGCCAGCCTCTACGGCACGACGAACGCCCTGATCGCTATCGTCCTGTCCGTTATCGTCTACTCGATCGTCAACGCCCTTTTCGCCAGCTGGGGCCTGCGCTCCGGCCTCAACAGCACGCTGCTGTCACGGCGCATGTTCGGCGTTGTCGGTGCGTCACTGACCGCCCTGCTCATCGCGGCCAACACCACGTACTACGCGGTCTTCGAGAGCAGCACCCTCGCCGTGGCGTTCCAGACGTACTTCGAGGCCGGCGACATCAAGATCTGGTACCTGGTCGTCGTCGTGGCCATGCTGCCGCTGATGCTGGGCAGCGTGCAGACCTGGATGGCGAAGCTCAACGCCATCCTGCTGCCGCTCTACGCCGTCGGCATCGTCGCCGCGGTGATCGTCGCGGCCGTCAAGTACGACAACAACGACTGGTGGTCGTTCCCCGGCATCGTGCCCGACGTCGCCCGCAGCTACCCCGGTTGGGTACTCGGTTTCGTGCTCTACATGGGCATCTGGCTGCTGATGCCGTCAACGGTTGACTTCGCGCGGTTCGCGAAGAAGGAGGACGAGACCTTCCACAACGTGGTCACGTTCGGTCCCGTCTTCTACACGTGGCTGTTCCTGGCCAACGGCCTCGCGGGCATCTTCCTCGTGCGCGCCGTGCTGCCCGACGAGCCGGCCGCCGAGATCGGCGTCGTGCGGGCGGTCCTCGCCACCCTCGGCTTCGTCGGCCTGGTGATCATCGTGGCCTCGCAGGCCCGCATCAACAGCGTCAACTACTACCTGGCCTCGGCGAACTGGGAGCGTCTCGTCACCGGCCTCACCGGCCTGCGTATCCCGCGCCTGGTCTGGGTCGTGATCGTCTCGGCCGCCGTCTACCTGCTCATGCTCACCGACGTCTTCAGCTATCTGCAGACGGCGCTGAACTGGCAGGGCGTCCTGCTCGTCGGCTGGGTCGCGGTCGTGCTCACGCACTTCATCATCGTGCCGGAGGACCGGCGCAAGGGTGCCGAGTTCCGGGCCCGGCGGCTGCCGAAGGTCACGTGGGGCCTGCTGGCCTGGCTGATCGCCTCGGCCATCGGCATCTACCTCATCGAGGTCGACTCCGCCCCGGCGAAGCTCGCGGGCATCTCCCAGATCGTGGTGTTCGTGGTGGCCGCCGGCCTGTACGCGGCCTGCACGAAGCTGCTGCCCTCGCCACTGCGCGATCGAGGGACCGACGTGCGCCACGAGGTCGACGACCCGTGGGGCAAGCGGGTGCGCTGCCACGCGTGCAGCCACTCGTACGTCGCCCAGGAGATGGACCGCGATGCGCGCGCCGGCAACGCGCCGATCTGCGACGCCTGCGCGACGTCCGGCAAGGCCCTCGCCAGCAAGTGATGAAGCGCCGGGCCCGCGGGCCGG
>JAEZGP010000298.1 GCA_023437285.1 Actinomycetes bacterium
CCCCTGGAGCCCGGCTTCGGCTACACGCTCGGCAACTCCCTGCGCCGCACCCTGCTCAGCTCGATCCCGGGCGCCGCGGTCACCAGCATCAAGGTCGACGGCGTGCTGCACGAGTTCACCACGATCCCGGGCGTCAAGGAGGACGTGGTCGAGCTCGTCATGAACGTCAAGGAGCTGTGCGTCAGCTCCGAGCACGACGAGCCGGTCTCGCTCTACCTGCGCAAGCAGGGCCCCGGTGACGTGACGGCGAGCGACATCCAGCCGCCGGCCGGTGTGACCGTCCACAACGGAGACCTGAAGCTCTCCACGCTGAACGGCAAGGGGCGCCTGGACATGGAGCTCACGGTCGAGCGCGGCCGGGGTTACGTCAGCGCCGCGCAGAACAAGCAGGGCGGCCAGGAGATCGGCCGGATTCCGGTCGACTCGATCTACTCGCCCGTGCTCAAGGTGACCTACCGGGTCGAGGCGACCCGCGTCGAGCAGCGCACCGACTTCGACCGCCTGGTCCTCGACGTCGAGACCAAGCCGTCGATCTCGCCGCGTACGGCGCTCGCCAGCGCCGGCTCGACGCTGGTCGAGCTGTTCGGCCTCGCCCGCGAACTGGACGAGACCGCCGAGGGCATCGACATCGGCCCGTCGCCGCAGGACGCGCAGCTCGCTGCCGACCTGGCGCTGCCGATCGAGGAGCTGGACCTCACCGTCCGGTCGTACAACTGCCTCAAGCGCGAGGGGATCAACTCCGTTGGCGAGCTGATCGGCCGGACGGAGGCGGACCTGCTCGATATAAGGAATTTCGGGCAGAAGTCGATCGATGAGGTCAAGATGAAGCTGGCCGGCATGGGCCTGGGTCTGAAGGACTCGGCGCCGGTCTTCGACCCCGCTCACGTCGTGGACACCTTCGCCGACGTCGATTACGACGGCGAGGACTACCGCGAGACCGAGCAGCTGTAGTCCTTACCAAACGACGAAGGAGCACCACCGATGCCCACGCCGACCAAGGGTCCCCGCCTCGGCGGCTCGCCCGCGCACGAGCGGTTGATGCTGGCGAACCTGGCCACGTCGCTGTTCAAGCACGGCAAGATCACCACGACGGAGACCAAGGCCAAGCGGCTGCGTCCGCTGGCCGAGCAGCTGATCACCAAGGCCAAGCGCGGTGACCTGCACTCCCGTCGTCGGGTGCTCACCGTGATCCACGACAAGGACGTGGTGTACACGCTCTTCGACGAGATCGCGCCGCGCTACAGCAACCGGCCGGGTGGCTACACCCGCATCATCAAGGCCGGCGTGCGCAAGGGTGACGCCGCCCCGATGGCGATCATCGAGCTGGTCGAGGAGCTGCAGGTGGCTGCCCCGGCGCCGGCCAAGAAGGCCACCGCGCGCAAGGCGACCAAGCAGGAGGCCGTCGCCGCGCTCGCCGGTGACACCGACGAGACCCCGGTGGACGCCGACACCGACTCCGGTGCGGCGGCCGCCAAGGGTCCGGAGGAGCCCGCCGAGGGCGCCACCGACAAGGCCTGACCATCAGCGCAAGCGCGACGGGGCCGACTCTCCTCACCGGGGGGTCGGACCCGTCTCACGTTCGACTCCTGCTCCGCGTCGGCTACGACGGTACGGACTTCTCGGGGTGGGCCGTCCAGCCCGGCCGCCGGACCGTCGCCGGCGTCCTCACCGAGACCCTTGACCGCGTCCTCGGCGGCGTCGAGGGCCTCACGGTCGCCGGCCGTACCGACGCCGGGGTGCACGCCACCGGGCAGGTCTGCCACGTGGACGTGCCCGGCGCCGGGTGGGCCCGGGCCGGCGCGTCGCTCGTACCCCGGCTTTCGGGCCTGCTACCCGCGGACGTGCGGGTGTACGCGGCGGATGAGGCCCCCGAGGGCTTTGACGCCCGGTTCTCGGCGCTGTCGCGGCGCTACGAATACCGGGTGACCGACGCGCCGTGGGGCGCGCCGCCGCTGCGCCACCGCGACACGCTGGCCTGGCCCCGCCCGCTGGACCTCGACCGGCTTGCCGCGGCGGCCACCGGCCTGACCGGGCACCACGACTTCGCGGCGTTCTGCAAGCGCAAGGAGCACGCGACCACGGTCCGTACGCTGACCCGTTTCGCGTGGCGCCGCGACCCCGACGGCATTCTCGTCGCCACCGTGCAAGCGGACGCCTTCTGCCAGGCCATGGTCCGCAGCCTGGTCGGCGCCCTGCTGGCGGTCGGCGAGGGCCGGCGGGAGCCGTCCTGGCCGGCGACCCTGCTGACCCGGCGTGAGCGCGCCGACGAGGTGATGGTGGCGCCGCCGCACGGCCTGACCCTGGTCGAGGTGGCCTACCCGTCGGCCGCCGACCTGGCCGCCCAGGCGGCCCTCACCCGCCGCCGCCGCGACCCGGTACCCCCGCCGGCATAGGTCGCCGCCGGACTGTCGGGCCCGAGATCAGTTGGGGGAGGGGGCCGGCGTCGGGGCCGGGCTGGCCATCGCGTCCCGGTCGAGGGCCCAGTTCGCGATCACCTGGTCGCGCAGGTACGTCTCCACCACGTCGTAGATGATCACCCTGGGGTACGGGTCGTTCTTCGTGAACTCCTTGCCGTCCGCGCGGGCGATCACGCAGTACACCAGGAAGTGGCCGTCGGCGTCCCAGGCGAGCTGGGTGGGTGCCCGGCCGAGCACCTTCGTGGCCGACGTCGAGATGTACCCGGTGAACCGGCCCTTGCCCTTGTCGACGTACGTCTTGATCTCTTCGTGCGCCTGTCGCGCCGCGACCTCGTCCTTGAGGTTGAACACCCCGAGCGTGACCAGGTAGTTCTTGTCCTCCGTCCGGGTGGTCGCCCGGACCAACTGGTTGCAGCCGAGGCTGCGCAGCATCTTGCCCAGCTCGCCCGTCGCCCCCGCCCGGCAGTCCTTGAGCACCTGGGGCTTGCCGATGATCGAATAGGTCGGCACGCCCTCCGAGATCTTGATCTGCTTGTGCGGGAAGACATCGGCGGCCGTCATGGCCTTCGGGTCGACCTTGCGGTCGCTGATGTCGCGGGTGGGCGGCGCGCTGGTCGGCGGGATCGCCGTCTTGCGGGTGTCCTGCTGCGCGTCGAGGAACATGGTGCGCAGGCCGACCCCGCACACCGCGATGACCGCCACGACGGCAACGGCGACGACGCTGACCACCCAGCGGCGGTGGTGCGGGGCCGCCTTCAGCAGCCGCTCGGGCACCACGCCGTTGAGCATCTCGGGACGGATGCCCAGTTCGTTGGCCTGGGCGCGCAGGACCGTCGGGGAGCCGCCGGACGTACGAGGGCCGGCAGCCGAGCGGGGGGCGGGGGCGGCCGCCGACGCGGCCGCCAGGCGACCGGTCGAAAGGATGCCCGTCACCGTGGGATCGGAGGTGGTCAGCGGCGGCCCGGAATGGGGTGCGCCGGCCAGCGTGCCGCGCGCGCTGGCCGGTCCCGGGG
>JAEZGP010000366.1 GCA_023437285.1 Actinomycetes bacterium
GACCGCCCTATGTACACATAAGGCGACGTGACCAGGCCCCTGCCTCACCAAATGCGCACACACGGCGACGCGACCAGGCCTCGCCTCGCCAAATGTGCACATAAGGCGACGTGAACGGGCCCGCCACCCGCCCTATGCGCACATACGGCGACGTAACCAGGCCCCCGCCTCGCCAAATGCGCACATAAGGCGACGCGACCGGGCCCCGCTTTGCCGTATGTGCACATACGGCGAAGGAGGTGGGCTCTCGCTCCGCCCTATGTGCGCATAGGGCAGACGCGGCGATGCGGGCGGTCGCCCGTGGGGCTTAGCGGCGAGTTGCCGCGCGGGCCAGCATGCCCAGGGCGTACGGCATGTCGTGGCGCAGGTACCGCCCGGCCAGCCGGCCCGGTTCGCGGGCGAGGCGGTGGGCCCATTCCAGCCCGCGGCGGCGCATCCATTCGGGCGCCCGGCGCTGGTCGCCGTCGACGAAGTCGATGGCCGCGCCGCAGCCGAGGAACCAGGCCTGCGGCAGGTGCGGGGTCAGCAGTTCGATGACGCGTTCCTGCTTGGCGAAGCCGAGCCCGACGAACACCAGATCGGGCCGGGCGGCGATGACAGCTGCCCGGAGCCGTTCGAGTCGGGCCGGATCGTCGAGGAACCCGAACGGCGGGCTGACCGCCCCGGCGACGAGCAGCCCGGGGTACCGCGTGGTGAGGACGGCCGCGGCCCGGCCGGCGCCGCCGGGCAATTCCCGGGCGGCGCGCCAGTCCCGGGCGGCGTCCGCGTCGTGCCCGATCCCTGCCGCGTCGTGCCCGATCCCTGCCGCGTCCTGCGCCGTCAGGGCCGCGTCCTGCCCGAGGGAGACCGCTCCATGCGCCGGGCCGGGCGCGTCGTCCGGTCCGCCGGCCGTGCCTTCTACCCGTCCGGCCGCGTCGGTCGCCGGTCCGGCCGCGTACGCCTGGGCGGTGATGATCAACCCGTTGTCGGGCAGCTCGGCGGGGATGTCGGCCGGTCGTGGGGCGGGCGTCGGCGGGACGCCGCCGATGAGGAAGACGCGGCGGCGGTCGATGGCGCAGGCCCGGCTGAGCGACCAGATGAGGTCGGCCCCCGCGACCCGTTCGGGGAGCCGGCCGTCGCGTCCGTGGTGGAGCCGGCTGGCCCACACGACCGGCATTCCGTCGGCGACCACGAGGTCGGCGGCGTTGATATAGGCGCGCAGCGCTTCGTCGCGGGCGGCGAGCCGAAGGATGTCCACGTTGGGCGTGACGATGCGGCCGCCGATGCCGGCGCGCATGGCGGCGCGTACGCGGTCGACGGCGTCCGCCTCGGTGATCGGGTCGAAGTTCACACCGGCGACTGTCACCCGCGCGGGGCCGTGCGCGGCCGCACGCAATGAAGCAGACATTTCGCCTCTACTAGGGCAATCGTTCGTTATGTGACTTAGAACGAGAATGGGGGTGGCCGTGGTACGCGTCCTCTTCCTCGGCGGTCTCGGGCGCAGCGGCACCACCCTGCTCGAACGCGTCCTCGGCTGCCTACCCGGGGTCTGCACTCTCGGCGAGGTCGTCCACCTGTGGCGCCGCGACCTCATCGACGACGAGCGGTGCGGGTGCGGGCAGGCGTTTTCCGCCTGTGGGTTCTGGCACGAGGTGGGCGAGCGCGCCTTCGGCGGGTGGCACCGGCTGGACCCGCATCACGTCCTACGCCTCCAGTCGCGGGTGGAGCGCACCCGCCACATTCCAAGGCTCGCCGGGCGTACGCGCAACGATCACGCGAGAGAGTACGCCCTGTACTACGCACGCGTCTACGCCGCTGCGGCCCAGGTCAGCGGGGCAAGCGTGGTCGTCGATTCCTCCAAGCACGCGAGCTTGGCCTACTGCCTGCGGCACGCTCCGAACATCGATCTGCGCGTCGCGCATGTCGTGCGGGACGCGCGCGGTGTGGCGTACTCCTGGACCAAGACGGTGACCCGCCCGGAAAGTGACCGGCGGGAGACGATGACCCGGTACTCCCCCGGCCGTGCGGCGCTCCTGTGGAGCGCCCACAACGCGGCGTTCGGGCTGCTCGGGGCGCGCGGGGTGGCCGTGCGGCGGTTCCGGTACGAGGAGTTCGTCGCCGATCCGCGCGGCGTGAGCCGCGCCGTCGCCGCGTTCGCGGGCCTGGACCTGCCCTCCGGCGCGCTGGATTTCCTGGCCGAAGGCGCCGACGGCAGCGTGCACGCCGACCTGCCGCCCGCGCACAGCGCCGCCGGCAACCCGATGCGTTTTCGCACCGGCCCGGTCGAGGTGCGCGCCGACGAGAGCTGGCGCACCGCCCTGCCGCCGGGCCAGCGGCGCCTCGTGGCCGCGATCGCCGCTCCCCTGCACGGCGCGTACGGCTACCCGATCACGGGACGCCGGACGTGACGTCGCTGCTGCCGCGCCACGTCACCATCCCGGCGCCGCGGCACGTCGGTTGGCCGCCCGTCGGCGTGGTGATCCCCACCCGCAACCGGCCGCAGCTGCTGCGGCGCGCGCTGCGGTCGGTACTGGCACAGGACTATCCCGGGCCGCTGCGCGTGTTCATCGTGTTCGACCAGACCGAGCCGGAGTTCGAGCTGCACGCCGGGGGCGAGCGGCCGGTGTCGGTGCTGTCCAACCTGCGTACCCCGGGTCTCGCGGGGGCACGCAACCGCGGCATCCTGGCCGCCACCGACTGCGAGATGATCGCCTTTCTGGACGATGACGACGCCTGGCTGCCGGGCAAGCTGACCGCCCAGGTCTCGGCGCTGCGCGCGCGGCCGGGCACGCTGTTCACCACGTGCGCGATCGAGGTCGAGTACGGGGGCCGTCGGGTGCCGC
>JAEZGP010000368.1 GCA_023437285.1 Actinomycetes bacterium
GACCGCCCTATGTACACATAAGGCGACGTGACCAGGCCCCTGCCTCACCAAATGCGCACACACGGCGACGCGACCAGGCCTCGCCTCGCCAAATGTGCACATAAGGCGACGTGAACGGGCCCGCCACACGCCCTATGTGCACATACGGCGACGTGTGCAAGCGGACACTGAAAGATCTTTGCTGACGGACAGTTGAGTCCCGGCTCGCGGACACTGGAATTCCTGGTGGGCGGTCAGGTGATCTCCGTCATGACCACGTGAAGTGGATCTCTCCGGTGGGTTGGCTGCTGGTTGCTGACCTTGAACCAACCGGCACCGGAGAGACCGTGACTAAGTCTGACAGGGAGATCATGGAGATCTTGGAGGCGTACGACCTGACCCGCTGCGCGTATTCGGCGGGTCAGCTGGCGGGGTGTGACCCGAAGACCGTGAAGCGGTACGTGGCGTTGCGCGACGCCGGTGGTGGTGATGCGTTCACCCGCTCGCCGCGGCCGAAGCTGATTGACGCGTTCTTGCCGAAGGTGGAAGAGCTCGTCGAGGCGTCGAAAGGCAGGATCCGGGCGGACAAGGTCCACGAACGCCTGACGGCGATGGGATTCACGGGCACTGAGCGCACGACGCGGCGGGCGGTGCGGGCGGCGAAGGACGCCTGGCGGGCTGGGCGGCGGCGTACCTACCGGCCGTGGGTGCCCGAGCCCGGGCTGTGGCTGCAGTTCGACTGGGCGCAAGGGCCGAAGGTGGCGGGCCGGCGCACGCAGTTGTTCTGCGCGTGGCTTTCCTGGTCACGGTTTCGGGTGGTGATCCCGACGTGGGACCAGACCTTGGGCACGTTGGTGGCGTGCCTGGACGCGACCCTGCGCCGCGTCGGTGGGGCGCCGACCTACCTGTTGTCGGACAACGCGAAGACGGTGACCGTCGAGCATGTGGCAGGGGTCGCGGTGCGCCATCCGGTGATCGTGGCCGCGGGCCGCCATTACGGCGCGACGGTGCATTCGTGTGAGCCGTTCGACCCGGAGTCCAAGGGTGGGGTCGAGGCCACGGTGCGGATCGCGAAAGCGGACCTGGTGCCGACGGAGGCGAACCTGCGCGGTCAGTACGGTTCGTTCGACGACCTGCAGGCCGCGTGCGCGGAGTGGTGTGATCACATCAATGCCCGGCCGCACCGTGAGACCGGCGTTGCGCCCGTGGAGCGTCTGGCGGCTGAGCGGACGCGTCTGCACACGTTGCCGGCCGGGCCGCATGTCGCCGGACTGGGTGAGGAGCGCTTGGTCAACGAGGACCAGACGGTGCGGTTCGGGTCGGTGCGCTACTCCACCCCACCCGGGCACGTCGACACCAGGGTGTGGTGCCGGGTCGTGGGCGAGGAGTTGGCCATCGTCGCGATGACCCCGGCAGGCGCGGTCGAGATCGCGCGGCATCCTTTGTCCACTCCGGGCAACCCACGCATCGTCGATGAGCACTATCCGCACCATCGCGGTGGCAGTCATCCCCGCCCGCCCCGGCCCCGGGCCCGCACGAAGGCCGAAGCCGACTTCCTGGCCATCGGCGACGGCGCCCACGCCTGGCTGGTCGAGGCCGCCGCGATCGGCACGGTGCGGGTGCGGGCGAAGATGGCCCGCGCGGTCGAGTTCGCCACCCTGCTGGGCCGAGACCGCGTCGACCAGGCGTTGGGTCTGGCCGCGGCGGCAGGCCGGTTCGATGAGGCCGACCTCGGCGCGATCCTGGACCACCTCGCCGTCAACGGCGACCCGGGCGACGTGGTGCGCGCTGATGAGGCGCACTCCGCCCAGCCCGGCACCGGCTCGTGGGGGAGGTTCGGCGCGTGAACACCGACACCACCACGGACACCATCGCCCCCAAACCGCGTGGCCGGCGCGCGACCGCGACGGTCACCACCACACCCGCAGCGCCGGCGTTACCGGCCGAGCTGGAGACACTGCTGCGTCGGATGCGGCTGCCCTACCTGCGCGCCGCGGCACCCGACGTTCTCGCCACCGCCCGAGCACAACGCTGGGACCCCGCCGAGGTCCTGCGCGTCCTGGTCGCCGAAGAGGTCATCGGTCGGGAGTCGGCTACCCGCCGGACCCGACGCAAGAGCGCGAACCTGCCATCGGGCAAGACGTTCGCCACCTGGCGACCCGCCGAATCGTCCATCCCGGCACCCACCCAACAAGCGTTGTCCACACTGGAATGGATCGGACGGGCCGAGAACCTCACCATCGCCGGACCATCCGGCACCGGCAAGAGCCACTTCGTCGAAGCCCTCGCCCACACCGCGATCGACAACAACCTCAAGGTCGCCTGGTTCACCCTCGAAACGCTGACCACCACCATCGGACGGGCCAAGGCCGACGCGTCGGTCGCCCGCACCGTCGCCCGGATCTGCCGATCCGACCTGATCGTGGTCGATGACATCGGCATGCTGCCCGCCGGCCCCGACGCCGCCGAAGCGTTCTACCGCATCGTCGACGCCGCCTACGAACGCCGATCCGTCGCCGTCACCAGCAACATCCACCCATCCGGGTTCGACACGATCATGCCGAAGACCCTGGCCACCGCCACCGTCGACCGGCTCCTACACCACGCCCATCTGATCACCACCCAGGGCGACTCACACCGGCTCCAGCAAGCCCTGGCCGGGGAGGGGGTGAAGGCCTTGAGCTGACCCCACCCCCACGGAGATCACCTGACCACCAGCACGGAATTCTGCTGTCCGCCTACCCGGAGGTCACAAGACCGCCGGACAGGACTTCGTCCTGACCCTTGACACATGTTTAAAACGTTATAGACAGTCGCGAAGGCGTAAAGATCAACTGAAGTAATAATCGGACTACGGGTCAGAGGTCGAGCTTCCGGGTGAGCGTCAATGGCCACGGGGCGCCCAGCGGATAGCGGACGCGGTGCTGAGCGGCGGGCGATGTCCGCGACCGGCTGGTCCTAAGTCACGCGGTCAACCGCGTGCTGACATGGCCGTCGGTGCCCCCGTTTACCCCCCGAAAACCTTTATCGATCAGCTACACTTGGTGACAAGTGATGATTATCGGATCGGGGCCACGTCCACGGTGATGGTGTAAAAGACGATCACCGGTGAGATCAGGATGGGATCTTACGCGGCGATCGCCGCGGGGTCAGCTGCCGTCGGGTGGGTGGTGTCGTCGGCGTCGGTGGCGACGAGGGTGAGTCTGGCCTTGTCGAGGATCTCAAGGCCCATGTAGCGGCGTTGCTCAGTCCATTCGTCGGTTTGTTCGGCCAGGACTGCGCCGATGAGGCGGATGATCGCGGCACGGTTGGGGAAGATGCCGACGACGTCGGTGCGGCGACGGATCTCCTTGTTCAGCCGCTCTTGCGGGTTGTTGGACCAGATCTGGCGCCAGATCTCGTGTGGGAACACCGAAAATGCCAGCAGATCATCGCGGGCGTCGTCCAGATGTGTTGCCGCGTCAGGGAATCGGGCTTCGATTGACTCCACGACCCGGCCGAACTGCTGCGCGACGGAGCCGGCGTCGGGCTTGTCGAAGATCGTGCGGACCATGGTGGCGACCCACGGCTGCGCCGACTTGGGCACCTTCGTCAGCAGGTTGCGTAAATAGTGAGTCCGGCAGCGTTGCCAGGCCGCGCCCGGCAGCGTGGCGCCGATCGCGTCGACCAGGCCGCGGTGGGCGTCGGAGACGACCAACCTGACCCCGGACAGGCCCCGGGCGGTCAGGGACCGTAGGAACGCCAACCAGCCCGCCCCGTCCTCGGTCGACGCGACGTCCAGGCCCAGCACCTCCCGACCGCCGTCGCCGTTGACCCCGACCGCGACCAGGGCGTGCACGTTGACCGTCCGGCCGCCTTCGCGGACCTTGATCGTTAGCGCGTCGCACCAGACGAACGTGTAGGGCCCGGCGTCCAGCGGCCGGTTGCGGAACGCCTCGACCTGCGCGTCCAGATGCGCCGCCATCTCGCTGACCTGTGACTTCGACAGCTGCGCGATGCCGAGGGTCTCGACGAGCTTCTCCACCCGCCGCGTCGACACGCCCAGCAGGTACGAGGTGGCCACTACGCTGACGAGGGCCTGCTCGGCCCGCCGCCGATGCGCCAGCAGCCACTCAGGGAAGTACGAGCCGGTGCGTAGCTTCGGGATCGCCAGCTCCACCGTCCCGACGCGGGTGTCCCACTCTCGGGCCCGGTAGCCGTTGCGGGAGTTCGTGCGTTCGTCGCTACGCACGCCGTACGGAGCACCGCAGATCGCGTCGGCTTCCGCCGACATCAACGCGTCGGCGAACGTCTTCACCTTGGTGCGCAACAGATCTGGGCTCGCCGAGTCCAGCTGCTCGCGCAGAAAGCTTGCAGGGTCCACACTCTTGGGGGCGGTCATCGCG
>JAEZGP010000415.1 GCA_023437285.1 Actinomycetes bacterium
TATCCACCGGCGTCGACTCGTACTCGCTGCGCGCGCCCCTGGGGGTCTGTGCCGGCATCACGCCGTTCAACTTCCCCGTCATGGTGCCGATGTGGATGCACCCGATCGCCATCGCGTGCGGCAACGCTTTCGTCCTCAAGCCCAGCGAGCGCGACCCGTCCCCGTCGAACCTGGTCGCCCAGCTGTACGCCGAGGCCGGCCTGCCGGACGGGGTCTTCAACGTCGTACACGGCGACCGGGCCGCGGTCGACGCGCTGCTCGACCACCCGGACGTCGCGGCGGTCTCGTTCGTCGGCTCCACCCCGGTCGCGCGACACATTCACCAGCGCGCCGCCGCCTCCGGCAAGCGGGTCCAGGCGCTCGGCGGCGCCAAGAACCACGCCGTCGTACTGCCCGACGCCAACCTGGCCGAGGCCGCACGACAGATCACGTCGGCGGCGTACGGCTCGGCGGGCCAGCGGTGCATGGCGATCTCCGCGGTGGTCGCGGTCGGCTCGGCCGGCGACGAACTGGTCGAGCTGCTGTCGCAGGAGGCCTCGGCGATCGTGGTGGGCCCCGGCGACCAGGCGACGTCGCAGATGGGTCCCGTGGTCACCAAGGAGGCCCGCGACCGGATCGTCGGCGCCGTCGACGACGCGCAGCAGGCCGGCGCCGCCGTGGTCGTCGACGGACGGGGCCTGCGGGTGGACGGACACGACGACGGCTACTTCGTCGGCCCGTGCCTGCTGGACCAGGTGACGCCCGAGATGGACGCGTACCAACAGGAGATCTTCGGACCCGTACTGGTCGTGCTCCGGGCCGACACCCTGGACGAGGCGATCGGCATCATCAACGCCAACTCCTACGGCAACGGCACCGCGCTGTTCACCTCCGGCGGCCCCGCCGCCCGCCGCTTCGTACGCGGCGTCACGGTCGGCATGATCGGCATCAACGTGCCGCTGCCGGTGCCCATGGCCTACCACTCCTTCGGCGGCTGGAAGGACTCGCTGTTCGGCGACACGCACATCCACGGCACCGAGGGCGTGTCCTTCTACACCCGGGGCAAGGTGGTCACCACCCGGTGGCCCGAGCACACCGAGGCGTCCCGCCCGACCCTGCACTTCCCCACCGCGTCCTGACCTCACCAGAGCAGCCGCCGGGGCCGGTATTCGGCTCCGGCGGCTGACGCCATCTGGGACTGGCCGCGGCGCCCTGACCTGCAGTGCCTACGTCGAGACGGCAGGTAGCCAGGTTCCGTTTGGCAAGTCGGCAGCGAGGGGCTGCTGAGTACGAGCGATCAGGACCAGGTCGACGAGATCCTTGTACCGGCTGGACACCGATACGGCACCATCACTGCGAGCGTGTGCCTCCAGCCATGCGGTTACCTTGTCCGCGATGTGATCGACGAGCGGATAGGCCTGGTAGCTCACCCGCAGCAGGCCGGGAATCTCGACCGGGACCAAAGGTGGTACGACCTCTGGTGGGTGGGTCATCGAGTGCCCGGCGACCAGATCCACCGAGAACAACGCGAACGGCCGTCCGCCCAGGCCGGCCACGACGGCGTACCGCCGACCTTTGTCACCGCCGAGCGTGTCGGCGGCTTGATCTCGAACATGAGCCCACGTTCCGCCCGGAGTGCCTGCTCCGCCTCGTCGATATCGGTGGCGGATTGCCAGGACAAGTCGATGTCCTTGCTGTGCCGGGCTACATCCAAGCGCGCCAGCAGCGCGGCGCTGCGGGCGACCCGTACGGGAATGGCTCTGTCATGCGACATCACCCAACAACCGGTTTGCCAGCGCCGCGCCGTCGTCCGACTGATACCTGCGGGCGATCGGCGCCAGAGAGGCGGCGATCTTGTCCACGGTCGTCAGTCCACGCCGTACCACCTCCACGGCGATGGTGGCCACTGCGCTCCCGTCCTCGTATCCTTCCAGCAGATCCGCCACGATCCGATGCGCCCGGGTCACCGGCAACCCACCCACCAGGTCCCGGTCCTCCGGCGGAACCTGACAAAGATGCAGCCGCACCTCCTTCCGCCGCGTCTGCGTTCGTACCGGAACGGCGAACTCGTGAACGTCGGCGATCAGGTCGCCAAGGCCGTACAACTCGGCTGCGGATCGATGCGACACGACCGCCACACGGTCGGACTGCACCCGCTGCCACGCCGGCGTGAGCGGATCAAGTTGAAGCCACGCAGCCCGCAGATCAACATGACCCGCATCCAGTCCCCCGGCGACGCGGTACACGCCGTGCGCCACGCGCACCAGCGCACCAGCCGCAACCAGACGAGCAAAGGTCGCCCGAGGCACCCCCACCGCGAGAGCCTGGGCACGGGTTACCAACCCCCACTGATCCTCGGCAACCTCGGTAGCCAGCCGGGCCAGTACTTCGACTGAAGACATCTGCAAAGTGAATCAAATAGGTCGCTGATCGCAGCACTCGCAACCCGACTGAAGTGGAATGCGCCGCTGCCCGCTCTGCTGATTCCTCAACCTTGGAGCAACTGCCTGGCCATCACGACGCGCTGGATCTGGTTCGTGCCCTCGTAGATCTGGGTGATCTTCGCGTCGCGCATCATGCGTTCGAGGGGGAAGTCCTTGACGTAGCCGGCACCGCCGAGCAGTTGGACCGCGTCGGTGGTGATCCGCATCGCCACGTCGGAGGCGTAGCACTTGGCCGCGGCCCCGAAAAACGCCAGGTCAGGGTCGTTGCGTTCGGACTTCGCGGCCGCGGCGTACACCAACTGGCGGGCCGCCGCGAGGGTCATGGCCATGTCCGCGAGCATGAACTGGATGCCCTGGAACTCGGCGATGCTCCGGCCGAACTGTCGGCGCTCCTTGACATAGGCCAGGGCGTGGTCGAGGGCGCCCTGGGCGATGCCTACCGCCTGCGCGCCGATGGTGATCCTGGTGTGGTCGAGGGTGGCCAGGGCGATCCTGAGCCCGTCGCCGACGTCGCCGACCCGGCGGTCGTCGCCGAGGCGGACGTGGTCGAACAGCAGCTCACGGGTCGGGGAACCCTTGATGCCCAGCTTGCGTTCGGGCTCGCCCAGGGTGAAGCCCCCGTCCCCGTCCTCCACCACGAAGGCCGTGATGTTGCGGCCGCGCGGGCCGTCCGGGTCGGTCACCGCCATCACCGTGTAGTACCGCGACGCCCCGGCGTTGGTGATCCACGATTTCTGGCCGGTCAACACCCACTCGTCGCCGTCGGCCACGGCGCGGGTACGCATGCCGGCGGTGTCGGAGCCGGCCTCCCGCTCGGACAGGCCGTAGGAGAACAGCGCCTCCCCCGCGGCCACGGGTGTCAGGTAACGCTTCCTGACCTCGTCGGAGCCGGCCAGGATCAGCGGCAGGGTACCCAGCTTGTTCACCGCGGGGATGAGCGAGGAGGACGCGCAGGCGCGCGCGACCTCCTCCACGACGATGCAGGTGGCCAGGGCGTCCGCGCCGACTCCGCCGTACTGTTCGGCGATGTGCGGCGCGTGGAAATCCGCCGCGCGCAGCGCGTCGTACGCCTCGGCCGGGAACCGTGCCGCCTCGTCGACGTCCGCCGCGAACGGCGCGATCCGGTGATCGGCGACGGCGCGGACGGCCTCCCGCAGCTCTTCATAGTCGGCGGGAAGGTGGAACAGGTCGAAGGCCGCCGCGCTCACCGCGCGGTCTGCCCGTACCGGTAGAAGCCCTGACCGCTCTTGCGGCCGAGCAGGCCGGCGTCGACCATCCGGGACAACAGCGGCGGCGGCGCGTTGAGCGGCTCCTTGAACTCCTCGTACAGCGAGTCGGCCACCGCCTTGACGGTGTCGAGGCCGATGAGATCGGCCAGGGCAAGGGGGCCCTGGGGGTGGGCGCAGCCGCGGACGAGGCTCTCGTCGATGTCCTCGGGCGTGGCGAACCCGGCCTCGACCATGCGGATCGCCGACAACAGGAAGGGGATCAGCAACGCGTTGACGACGAACCCGGCCCGGTCCTTCGCGTTGACGACGTGCTTGCCCAGCGCGTCGCGGGCGAAGGCGCGCACCCGCTCGGCGACCTCCGGGTCGGTGAGCAGGCTCGGCACCAGCTCGACCAGCGACAGGACGGGCACCGGGTTGAAGAAGTGCAGCCCGACCACGTGGCTCGGGCGCGACGTGGCCACCGCGAGCTTGATGATCGGAATGGCGGAGGTGTTCGACGCGAGGATCGCGTCGGGGCTGGTCAGGATCTGGTCCAGCTTCCCGAACAGGGCCACCTTCGCGGCCTCGTCCTCGACGATCGCCTCCACGACGATGTCGCGGTCGGCGAGGGCCTCCAGATCGGTGGCGAACCGCAGCCGCCCTAATACGGCCGCCGCGTCCGGGATCTTCCCCTTGGCCTCGGCCCGCCGCAGCGACGCGGCCAGCCGCTCGCGGCCCGCCTCCATCGCCGGCTGGCTCGACTCGACCACGACGACGTCCAGGTCCGCGCGGGCGGACACCTCGGCGATGCCGGCGCCCATGAGCCCGCACCCGACCACACCTATCTTCTTCACGCTCACTCCTGACTGATCACACGTTGCGGCGGTACTGGCCGCCCACCTCGAAGAACGCGTCGCTGATCTGCCCGAGCGAGCAGTACGCAACGGCGTCCATCAGCGCCTCGAAGACGTTGGTGCCGCTGGTCGCGGCGGCCTTGAGCCGCTCCAGCGCGGCTGGGGCCAGGGCCGCGTTCCGGGCGTGGAAGTCGGCGAGCCGCCGCAGCTGCGAGCGCCGCTCCTCGTCGGTGCCGCGGGCGAGTTCGAGGACCTCGGCCGGCTTGTCGGCATCCTCGCCGAGGAACGTGTTGACGCCGATGATGGGCAGCGAGCCGTCGTGCTTGCGGTGCTCGTACAGCATCGACTCGTCCTGGATGCGGCCGCGTTGGTAGCCGGTCTCCATGGCGCCGAGCACGCCGCCGCGGTCGGCGAGGCGGTCGAACTCGGCGAGGACCGCCTCCTCGACGAGGTCGGTGAGCTGGTCGACGATGTAGGAGCCCTGCAACGCGTTCTCGGTGTCCGACAGGCCCCACTCGGCGTCGATGATCATCTGGATGGCCAGGGCGCGACGCACCGACTGCGCGGTCGGGGTGGTGACCGCCTCGTCGTACGCGTTCGTGTGCAGGCTGTTGGCGTTGTCGTAGATCGCGCACAGCGCCTGCAGCGTGGTACGGATGTCGTTGAAGTCCATCTCCTGGGCGTGCAGGGACCGGCCGGAGGTCTGCACGTGGTACTTCAGCTTCTGCGCGCGTTCGCCGGCGCCGTACCGCTCGCGCATGGCGACGGCCCAGATCCGCCGGGCGACCCGGCCGATGACGGTGTACTCGGCGTCCATGCCGTTGGAGAAGAAGAACGACAGGTTCGGCGCGAAGTCGTCGATGTTCATACCCCGGGCGAGGTACGCCTCGACGTAGGTGAACCCGTTGGCGAGGGTGAACGCCAGCTGGGTGATGGGGTTCGCGCCGGCCTCGGCGATGTGGTAGCCGCTGATGCTCACCGAGTAGAAGTTGCGGACCTGGTGGGCGATGAACCATTCCTGGATGTCGGCCATGCAGCGCAGCGCGAACTCCGTGGAGAAGATGCAGGTGTTCTGCCCCTGGTCCTCCTTGAGGATGTCGGCCTGCACGGTGCCGCGCACCGTCGACAGCGTCCGCGCGCGGATTTCGGCGGCCTCCTCGGCGGTGGGTTCGCGCCCCTCGGCCTGACGGAACTTGTCCAGTTGCTGGTCGATCGCCGCGGTGAAGAACATCGCCAGGATCGCCGGAGCCGGTCCGTTGATGGTCATCGACACGGACGTGGTGGGCGAGCACAGGTCGAAGCCCGCGTACAGCTCGCGCATGTCGTCAACGGTGGCGATCGAGACCCCGGAGGTGCCGACCTTGCCGTAGATGTCGGGTCGCTCGTCGGGCTCGCGACCGTACAGGGTCACCGAGTCGAACGCGGTGGACAGGCGGGTAGCCGGCTGGCCGGCGCTGAGCAGGTGGAACCGCCGGTTGGTACGGAAGGCGTCGCCCTCGCCGGCGAACATGCGCGCCGGCGCCTCCTCGGTCCGCTTGAACGGGAACACCCCGGCGGTGAACGGGAAGTAGCCGGGCAGGTTCTCGCTGCGCAGGAACCGTAGCAGCTCGCCGTCGTCGCCCTCGCGGGGCAGCGCGACCCGCGGCACCTTCGTGCCCGACAGGGTCGTCCGCGTCAACGGGGTCCGGATCTCCCGGCCCCGGACGGTGAACACCTGCTCGTCACCGTCGTAGCGGGCCCGCAGCGCCGGCCACTCGTCGAGCAGCTGACGCGCGTCGTCGGGCAGGTCCCGCTCGGCGCGCGCCACCAGCGCCGCGACCGACGCCTCGGCCGCATCTCCTTCGGCTGCCAGCAGGTCCCGGGCGGTGGTGAGGTGCTGACGGCGGCGCGCCAGTTCCATCTGCTCCCGGGTCTCGGCGTGGTAGCGGCGTACGGTGTGCGCGATGTCGGCCAGGTAGCGTTCCCGGCCCGCCGGCAGCACCGAGCGCAGGGCGGTGGAGGTGCGGCCGGACACGACCGGCAGGACGCCGTCGAAGGCGGGCAGGCCGCGCTCGTGGAGAAGGCCCTTGAGGTGGTGGTACAGCGCCGTGACGCCGTCGTCGTCGAAGCGCGCCGCGCTGGTGCCGAAGACCGGCATGTCCTGCCACGGGGTGCCGAACTGTTCCCGGTTGCGGACCAGCTGGCGGGCGACATCGCGCAGCGCGTCCTCCGCTCCCCGGCGCTCGAACTTGTTGATGGCCACCACGTCGGCCAGGTCCATCATGTCGATCTTCTCAAGCTGGCTGGGCGCGCCGAACTCCGGCGTCATCACGTACAGCGAGACGTCGGAGTGGGCGACGATCGCGGCGTCACCCTGACCGATGCCGGGGGTTTCGACGATGACCAGGTGGTAGCCGGCGGCCTTGCACGCGGCCAGGATGTCGTCGAGGTGCTCGGGCACCTGCGCTCCCGGCGTACGGGTCGCCAGGGAACGGAAATAGACCACGTCCGGGGCGATGCTGTTCATGCGGATCCGGTCGCCCAGCAACGTGCCGCCCCG
>JAEZGP010000424.1 GCA_023437285.1 Actinomycetes bacterium
GCCCGGGAACCCGGCCGCGTAGCAGGGGTTGACGCCGCCCTGGCCCTCGCCGCGACCGGTGACCTCGACGGCTTCGCGGTCGGCGCCGCCCTGGCCGCCCTGCTGGCCGCCGACGCGACCAAGGTCAACCGGATCACCGCGTCGCTCACCGAACTCGCCAACGCCGGCCAGCCCGCCGCTACGTGGGCGATCGCGTCCCGGGTCCTGGCGGCGGCCCTGCCGCTGCCGAAGGCGCCGCCCAGCACGCCCGACCTGCTGGCCCTGGCCTCCCGAACGGCGGCCGGCCGCCCCGACCTCGCACCTCCCCCAGGGCTGGCCGAGGTCGCCGCGCGCGCGGGCAACAGCCGCCTGGTCACCGAGGCCCGCCGGCTGCAACGCGTGCTGTCCCCCATGTGAGCCGACCCGAGCTCTGTCCGGATATCGCGTTGCCGACCACTCGCGGCGCGCCGTAGCGTCCCGATATGCGGATACTGCACCTGTCTGACACGCACGTCACGGCCAGCGGTACGGACGAGGACGGCGTCGCCAGTACGGCCGCGCTGGAGCGGATGCTCGCCGACGCCGGCGCGCTGACGGACCTCGACCTCGTCGTGGTGAGTGGCGACATCGCCGACGACGGGTCCGCCGAGGGCTGCGCGGAGGTGCGCGACCGGGTCGGCCGGTACGCCGCCGAGCGCGGCATCCCGCACGTGTACTGCACGGGCAACCACGACACGCGCGACGGCTTCGGCGCGGCTCTCGGCACCGGCCACCTCGACCGCAACGGCGACGACATCGGCCGGGCGGGTCCGGACCGCGCCGCGATCAGCTACGTCGGCGACCTGCGAGTCATCACGTTGGACAGTCTCGTGCCGGGTGCCATCCACGGGGTGATCCCAGATGCGCAGCTGGCCTGGTTGCGGGCCGAACTGGCGACCCCGGCACCCGGCGGCTCGATCGTGATGCTGCACCACCCGCCGATCGCGCCCTTTCCCGCCCTGGCGGCGATCGGGCTGCACAACCCGGACGACCTCGGCGCGGCGGTCGCAGGCACGGACGTACTCGCGGTGCTGTGCGGGCATTTCCACCTGCAACTGTCCGGCACGCTGCACGGCGTGCCGGTGTGGGTCACGCCCGGCGTCATCAGCCGCGCCGACCTGACCGCGCCACCCGGTCGGCTGCGCGTCGTCACCGGCGCGGGCGCCTCGGTCGTCGAGCTCGGCGGGCCGTCATCACCCATGTGCTACGCGCTGCACGCCCGCGACCCCGAGGCCGGCACCGTGGTGTTCGAGAACTAGCAAACGGGCCAGGCGCCGCCCAGCACCGGGTCGAGCGCCGCCTGCGCCGCGCTCAGGAAGTCGGCCCTGGTCGCCGCCCCCAGTCCTTCGGGCAGCACGCCGAGCAACGGGGCGTCGGCCACCTCCGACAGGTCGGCGAGGTTGCTGGCCGAGGCGAGGTCCGGCTCGGCCGGGAAGCTGCCCACGACCACGCCGAGGCACGTCAGGCCGCGTACCCGCAGCGCCTCGCAGGTGAGCGCCGTGGCGTTGAGCGTGCCGAGCCCGGCGGCTGCCACGACCAGTACGGGGGCCTTGAGTTCCATGGCCAGGTGGCCCAGGTTGGTGCCCACCTCGTCGAACCGGACGAGCAGCCCGCCGGCCCCCTCGACCAGTACGAGGTCGTGCGTGGCGGCGAGCGACCGGACCCCGGCGGCCACCTCGTCGAGGTCGATCGGGTCGAGTCCGGCCCGGCGGGCGGCGGTGGCCGGGGCGAGCGGGTCGGGGTAGCGCGCGTACTCCACGCACGTCACGTCGCCCGCGAGGCGGGCCACGTCCGCGAGGTCGCCGGGCTCCCCCGGCGCCACACCCGTCTGGGCGGGCTTGACCACGGCCACGCTCGCCCCGTCGGCCAGGGCCAGCGCCGCGAGCGCGGCCGTCGTGATGGTCTTGCCGACCTCCGTGCCCGTCCCGGTGACGACCAGGATGCCGCGGTAGCCCGTACTGCTCATGGTCAACCCTGTGCGGCCGCGCGGCGCATCGCGGCGGTGATGCGCGCGAGGTCCGCGTCGTCGGTGATGTACGGGGGCATGGTGTAGATCAGGTCGCGGAAGGGGCGCAGCCACACGCCCTCGGCGACGGCCGCGGCCGTGGCGGCGGCCATGTCGACGTCGTGGTCGAGCTGGATGACGCCGATGGCGCCGAGGACCCGCACGTCGCGCACGCCGGGCAGGTCGCGGGCGGCGGCGAGCCCGTCGACGAGGCCGGTCTCGATGCGCTTGACGCTCGCGGCCCAGTCGCTGTCCAGCAACAGCGACAGGGAGGCGTTCGCGACGGCCGACGACAGCGGGTTGCCCATGAAGGTCGGGCCGTGGGCGAGGACGGGCAGCTCGCCCCGGGAGATGCCGGCGGCGACCTCGGACGTACACAGGGCGGCCGCCATGCTGAGATAACCGCCGGTCAGCGCCTTGCCCAGGCACATCACGTCGGGGGAGACGGCGGCGTGGTCGGCGGCGAAGAGGGCACCCGTGCGGCCGAAGCCGGTCGCGATCTCGTCGAAAATAAGCAGCACGTCGTGCTGGCGGGTGACGTCGCGCAGCAGGCGAAGGTACTCCGGGCTGTGGAAACGCATGCCGCCGGCGCCCTGCACCACCGGCTCGACGATCACGGCGGCGAGTTCGTG
>JAEZGP010000511.1 GCA_023437285.1 Actinomycetes bacterium
GCCACCCTCGACAACGGCGTGGGCGTCGACAACGAGGAGCAGGGCCAGGCGGTCTGGGTCTGCCGCGACCCGGCCGGCGGCTGGTCGGCCGTCTGGCCGGACTTCCACCACTACGACTGAGCGGCTCCCGCCGACGACAGCGGCTGTCGCGGGCCCGGCACCGTCGACCGGGCACGCCCGGCCGTCACCTCGGCGAACGTCGGCCGGTCCAGCGCCGCGCGGGCCGCGTTGACGAACGCGTCGGCGTACGTCGCGGCGGGGAAGTCGCCCAGGTAGTACGTGCGCACCTCGCGGCGTACGGCGGCGAGCGGGTCGTCGCCGAGCAGGTGCGCGAGCACCTCGTCGACGTTGCCCAGGTCGCGACGCAGCACGTACGCGGCCGTGAAGATCCGGGCGGAGGCGACCAGCGCGTCGCCGTCGTCGAGCATGTCGGTGACCGCGAACGGCTTGCCGGAGTAGAGGAAGTCGGAGATCACGCTGGACACGTCGGCGACCAGGGCGTCGGCCCGGTTGGCCCAGTCGACGAAGTCGCCGGTGGCGGCCGCGGCACCCCACAGGTGCGCGCGTCCGGTGGCCGCGCGGTCCCTGGCGAGCAGCCGTTCCAGTTCGGCGAGGTGCGCGGAGGCCTTCGCGTTCTGCGGCGTGAGCTGGTGATGGCGCATGATCACCGTGACGTCGGGGCGGGCTAGCAGGGCCTTGAGCAGGCGGTCGCCGACCACCAGGGAGCAGTGGTTGGTGTCGCCGAAGTTGCCCACCCACGTCGGGGCGTACAGGACGGTCTTGTTCGCCAGCGAACCGATCGGGGTGTCGGACACCGCGATGCTGGCCACCTGCGGGCGGCCGACGACGCGGAACTTCTCGGCCGGGATGTGCACCCCGTTGGCCGCGTACCGGTCGATGCCGGCCTGGCCCGCCACGAAGATCTGGTCGAACATGGCCGTGACCGGGTTGAAGCTGTTCGCCTTCTCGCTGTCGCCGTGCAGCAGTTGCACGTGGGTCAGTTCCGCGAAGCGCACCATGTGCGCGTTCTCCATGCCGTTGTTCACGTAGAACACGGCGCGCAGGCTGGGTACGGTCGCCGCGTCGACGGCCACCGTCGTCGGCGCGAGGATGACGGGCCGGTCGGTGATCTTCACGAGCGGCCGCAGCGACTTGCGGTGGCGCACCACGACGGCGAACGGCCGGCCCACCCGCTCCAGGAACGGCAGCCACATCAGCACCTGGCGCAGCGACTCCGGGCCGGCGTCCCAGTAGATCAGGAAGTCGGGCTGGTAGCGCGTGAGTTCGCGCCGCACGTGGCTCAGCCCGGAGTTGCGCCGCACCTTGTGGTAGATCGACCCGAGCACCAGGCCGCCGAACAGCGGCCCCGCGAGCAGGGCGGCCACCAGCGTCAGCCACGTCGGCGCGTCGAGGGCGATCGCGACGACGACGAGCGCGATCAGGGCGGTGTCGGCGAGGTACACCGACGCCCGGTTGACGAGGCGGTGCAGCGGCGGGCGGGCCACGCTCAGGTGTCGCGCGTCGATCGCCGGGGTCGAGACCTTGTCGAGGACGCCTTCCAGCGTGGTGTACGCCACGGTGAGCAGGGCGGCCGCGTTGAACCACCAGTCGGTCACGTCGGGGTGCAGGCGCACGTGCAGGGCCAGGGCGCTGGCCGCCGTCACCGCGCGGGCGATGGTGAACTGGCCGAGCCCGTCTCCCTCCCGCTTGACGACCGTGACGGCCAGGGTCAGCAGGACGAGCGCCAGGGTGAGCCACCGCCACCCCGTACCGATCGCGACGACGAACGTGACCGCGGCCAGCACATTAGCGGTCACCGGACCGAGAACGCGCAGGAGCGCCTGCCGGATCATCTTTGTCACCTGCCGGAGCGTCGAGGGGGCGGGCCTATTGTGCACGCTCGTCGCTGGCGCACGTGCCCCCGGATCACGCGGCCGGTACGCCCGACGGGTTGATCGGGTGCGCTCGATCACGTTCGGCCTGCCCACACGGGCGGGGGCGCGTCGGGCCGGCGGCTACGCGTGGGGCAGGATATTGGGCATGACTCTGGGTACGTTGGTGCTCCTGCGGCACGGCGAGAGCGAATGGAACGCGAAGAACCTCTTCACGGGGTGGGTCGACGTGGACCTCACCGCACAGGGCGAGGCTGAGGCCCGGCGCAGCGGCGAGCTGCTCCGGGAGCACGAGCTCCTGCCGGATGTCGTGCACACGAGCGTGCTGCGGCGCGCGATCCGCACGTCCCAGCTGGCCCTGGACGCGGCCGACCGGCTCTGGATCCCGGTGCGCCGGTCGTGGCGGCTCAACGAGCGCCACTACGGCGCCCTGCAGGGCAAGAACAAGAAGCAGACCCTGGAGGAGTACGGCGAGGAGCAGTTCATGCTCTGGCGCCGCTCGTACGACACCCCGCCGCCGCCGATCGCGGACGGTGACGAGTTCTCCCAGGCCGACGACCCGCGCTACGCGGCGCTGCCGCCGGAGCTGATGCCGAAGACCGAGTGCCTCAAGGACGTGCTCGCCCGCGCGCTGCCCTACTGGTATGACGCGATCGTCCCGGACCTGCGGCTCGGCCGGACGGTGCTGGTGGCGGCGCACGGCAACTCGCTGCGCGCCATCGTCAAGCACCTCGACGGCATCTCCGACGAGGCGATCGCCGGCCTGAACATCCCGACGGGCATCCCGCTGCGCTACGACCTCGACCCGACCACGCTGCGGCCGATCACGCCCGGCGGGCAGTACCTCGACCCGGCTGCCGCCGCCGAGGCGGCCGCCGCGGTGGCCAACCAGGGCCGCTGACGCTTGATCGGAAGGTGCCCGCCGCCGCCGGCGGGCTCCTTCCGGCGATCAGGTCCGGGTCAGCTGTTCCCCGGTGGCGAAGTAGTACAGCTGGTGGCCCGCGTTGACCGCGTGGTCGGCGAAGCGCTCGTAGAAGCGGCCCAGCAGCGCGCCGTCGATGGCCGCCTCCACGCCGTGCTGCCACGCCGCGCCGAGCATGACGACGAACAGGCCCTTGTGCAGCTCGTCGATGACGTCGTCGTCGGTCTCCAGCTCGGCGGCGCGGGTCGCGTCCTGGTGCGCCAGTACCTCGCTGATCTTGGCGGCGAGCGTGTCGGCGGCGTCGGCCATCTTCTTGATCACCTGGGCCAGCTCGGGCGGCACGGCCACCGCCGGGTAGCGCCGCAGGGCAGTGCGGGCCACGTGCTTGGCCAGGTCGCCCATGCGCTCGATGTCCGTGGCGATGTGCAGCGCCGTCACGACGTGGCGTAGGTCCGAGGCGACGGGCGCCTGCCGGGCGAGCAGCAGGTAGACCTTCTCCTCGACCTCGTGGTAGAGGCCGTTCACCGCCGCGTCGCCGGTGATCACCTGCTCGCCCAGGCCCTTGTCGGCGACGAGCAGCGCCGTGGTGGCGCGGCTCATCAGCCCGCGTACCTCGTCGGCCATGGCGACGAGCAGCCGGCTCACCTCGTCGAGTTCGGCCTGGAACTCTTCACGCATGTCACTCCTGACTCGTAGGCAACCGCCCCGCCGGCGGTCGTCGGCGACGCTACGTCGGCGGGGCGGACGTGACGTGAACAACCGTGAACAGCGGCAAGCCGCTGGATGAACATTCGGCGACCACGGTCCGGTTTGCCCTGATCAGACTCCCCGTACGCTTAACCTGCCGCCTACCATCGGCGCGTGGAGTGGACGACGACCATGGGACGTCGCAGATCGACGAAGGAACGGACCGGGCAGGCCCAGCTCGTGGGGGACGCGCTGGACGCGCTGCAGGTCGGCATCCTCGTGCTCGACGCGACCGACGCCCCCGTGCTGGCCAACCCCACCGCGTACGCCCTCGGCCTCGTCCGCGACCCCACCCGCCCGATCGGCGCGCCAAGCCAGGTGCACGCCGTGATCCGTACGCTGGCCGGCCAGGTCCGCCGCGGCGGGCTCTCCCGCGAGGTCGAACTCGACCTGCCCCGCACCGGCGCGGCCAACCTCAGCGCCGAGCCGCTCGGCGTGCGCGTGCGGGTGGTGCCGCTGACCGGCACCGACTACGGCCCCGGACACGTCACCGTGCAGGCCTCCGACGTGACCGAGTCGCGCCGGCTGGCCCGCGTGCGCCGCGACTTCGTGGCCAACGTCAGCCACGAGCTCAAGACCCCGATCGGCGCCATCGCGATCCTGGCCGAGGCCGTCGGCGAGGCCAAGGACGACCCGGAGGCCGTCGAGCGCTTCGCCGCCCGCATCCAGGACGAGGGCCGCCGCCTGACCCGCCTGGTGCAGCAGATCATCGACCTGTCGAGGCTGCAGGCCGACGTGCTCAACGAGTCGCCCGACGTCGTCGCGGTCGCCGAGGTCGTCGCCGAGGCGTGCGAGCACAGCCAGACCGACGCCGAGGCCAAGGGCATCGACCTGGTG
>JAEZGP010000539.1 GCA_023437285.1 Actinomycetes bacterium
CGGCGACGCTGCTCGGCGCGGAGGGCGCCCAGCTGGTCCGCGGGCTGATCCTGCAGGTGCCCCGGCACACGCCGTGGTCGCGGGCGGCGCTGGCCAGCCTCGCCGGGGCGGTGGCCGGCGAGGGCGCCGCGGCGGTGCGCCATCACCTGGACGCCGCCCGCCGCTACGGCGAGCTGCGCTCCGTCACCGACCGGGCGCTGGCCCTGCGGGCGGCCGTGACGGCCGGCGCCACCGGGGAGACCCTCGCCGAGCTCAACGCCTTCCGGATCGCGAACGGGCTGGTGGTCAGGCTGCCGCGGCCTTGACGGTCTGCGCGTAGACGTCGACGTATTCGCGACCCGACAAGGTCATCAGCTCGTACATGATCTCGTCGGTGACGGCGCGTTCGACATACCGGTCGCCCGCCCTGCCGGCGTAGCGGGTGAAGTCCAGGGGCGCCCCGAACCGGATGCGCGGGCGGATCAACCGCGGGATCTTGCGGCCGGGCGGTTGCAGCTCGTCGGCGTTGAGCATGGCGACCGGGATCACCGGGACGCCGGCCGTCAGGACCAGCCGGGCCACCCCGGTCTTGCCCCGGTAGAGGCGGCCGTCGGGCGACCGGGTGCCTTCCGGGTAGATGCCGAACAGCCCGCCCTCGCGCAGCACCCGCAGGCCGGTGTCGATGGCGGCCTGGGCGGCCTGCCCGCCGGAGCGGTCCACGGGGATGCAGCCGGCGCCGACGAAGAACATCCGGGTGAGCCACCCTTTGACACCCGTACCCGTGAAGTACTCCGACTTGGCGACGAATGTAACTTTCCGCCGGACGACCAGCGGCATGAAGATCGAGTCCACGAACGCCAGGTGGTTGCTCGCGATGATCGCCGCACCCGTCCGGGGAACGTTCTCGCGTCCCTCCACATGCGGCCTGAACACCAGCCACAGCCACGGGCCGAGGAGGAGGTATTTCAGCAGCCAGTACACCATCGCCGACGGTCCCTCCTCAGCGCTCGTCCTGAGCCTAGGGACCGCGCCGCCGCGGCGCCACCCGTCCGGCCCGCTCACGCCGGTGGGGCGCGCGGAGTAGGGTCGGCATGTCACACGCCAGGGAAGGGAGCGCGGTGGCGAGCGGAGACCCCCGCCATGGCCGGCGGGACAACGGCCTGGTGGCAGCGGAGTACGCGGTTGCCGGCGACGTGGACCCACGCGTGGGCGAGCACCTGCTGGACCTGCTCGCCCTGGACGGGATCGCGGCGTACCTGGGCCCGACCACCGACCTGCACCCTGTGACTCGCACCACAACACTGCCCGACCGGCCCACCGACCGGCTGTACGTCGACCGGGCCCACCTCGCGGCGGCCCAGGCATACCTGAATCAGCTGGCCGAGGAGCGCCGCGAGAGCACCGATGTCGATGAGGCCTGGGCGGCCATCGTGGCGGGCTTCAATGCCGATGTGGGGCCGCACCGGTCCTGGCCGGCCGCGGAGGACGTGCCCGACGACGAGCCGGCGCCGGGTCGGCGCCCCGACCGGGCCGCGACGGGCTCGGCGGCCGTGGCGTCGCCGCCGGGCGACGAGGCGACCCTGCTCGACGGCCTCGACACGTTCGGCGCCCACCTACCCGACGACGAGGAGGGCTACACGCCCCCGCCCCCGCCGCCGCTGCCCAAGCCGGCCGTGCCGACGGTGCTGGGCGTGCTCGGCATCCTGGCCGGCCTGATTCTGGTGCTCAATCCCGACCTGCTGAGCATCGGTGCGGGCGGCGCGATGCTGCTAGGCTTCCTGGCAATCGTCGGCGGCTTCGTCACACTTCTCCTGCGACTTCGCCCCGGTGATGAAGACGACGACACCTACCCGGACGACGGAGCGCGCGTCTAAAATAGACGCCGCTCGTAACGCTCAATTAACCTAGGGCTCACACAGCCTCTAGTAACGTTCATCTGTCCCAACCAGTGACAGCAGTTGACGCTGAGTCATGGGGTTCAGCGGTGCACCCAGCGAGCGCACGACGTGAGCGGGTCGGGAACCCGGCGCTCTCCCGAAAGGAAAAGGAGCCTCAGGGGTGCTGTTGGCCGACGACCTCTACTTCGTCGCACACGAGGAGACCAGCGGGAAGTCCCGCCTCCATCCGCGCGTCACGGGCCTCGCCCTCGCCGCCGCGTTACTTGGCGAACTCGTCATGAACGGCAAAATCGACCTGCGCGCGGGCATGATCACCATCATCGACCGGCAGCCGCCGGCCGACGCGCTCGCGCACACCATCCTCGACCAGCTGGCCAGCGAGCGTCAGCAGCACGCCACGCACAACTGGCTGGCCTTCCTCGGCAACAGCGCCACCGACCAGGTGTGCCAACGCATGGTCCGCGCCGGCCATCTCCACCGCAACGAGAGCCGGGGGCTGCTGCGCACCACCGTGCGCTTCGTGCCGGCCGACCGCTCGGCGGCCGCCTGGCCGGAGGCCCGCCTGCGCCGCTTCCTCACCCGCGGCGAGCAACTGACCATTCAGGACGCCGTGCTCGCCGGCCTCATCGAGGCGAGCGACCTGACCCGGCACGTCCTGTGGGACGGCGACGCGCGCAGCTTCCAGTACCTGGCCTGGGTCCTGTCGTCGCTGCCGCCGCCGCTGCGCGAGCTGGTCACCCAGGCACAGGCGGCGATCGGCAACGCGGTGATCACCACGCTCAACTGAGCACGCCAACCGACGACGATGGCCCGGGCCGTGCGGCCC
>JAEZGP010000558.1 GCA_023437285.1 Actinomycetes bacterium
ATCTTGTCGTACGCCGCTCGGCCGGCCCGGTCGACGCGTTCGCCGTTGCGCGCCTCGGGGCCGTCCACGCTCACGCTGACGCGCATCTGGTGGGCGGCGAAGAACTCGCACCACGCGTCGTCGATGAGCGTGGCGTTGGTCTGCACGTGGTGCTCGACGCCGACGAACGGCGCCATCAGGTCGCCGAGCTGGTCGCGGCCCGCCGTGAGCGGCTCGCCGCCGTGCCACACGACGGAGAAGCGGTCGTTGTCCCGGGCCCAGCGGTTGACGGTAGCGGCCACCGCCTCGGCGACCAGCACCGTCATCGGGCGTCGCTGGGCCCGCCAGGGCAGGTAGCAGTAGGAGCAGTCGAGGTTGCACAGCGTGGTGGGCTGCATGACCACGTACGCCGGGACTGTGGCGACGCCGCGCATACCCGTCCAGTCGTGCGACACGGACCCCTCCCGCAGCAAGAGTCTGAGCGCCCGACGACGCGACACTGCGCCGTAAACGCGGCAGACGGGGGCGTGTGTCGTTTCAGGCTAAGCCCTGCACGCTGTTGGGGATAAGTCCCTCACGCGCCCCAATCGCCGGACGGTCACCCGCGCGTGTGAGATCCGATCATTTGCACCTCACCGGTGCCCTCGACAACCTCACCGACGGCCCAGGCCTCGAGCCCGCGGCCGCGCAGGAAGGCGAGCGCGCGCTCGTGGTCGTTGGCGGAGACGATGGCCATCATGCCCACGCCCATGTTGAACGTGATCTCCATCTCGGCCTGGTCGATGCGCCCGCGCGTCTGCACCATGTCGAAGATGTGCTGCGGCCGCCACGTGGCCCGGTCGACGATCGCGTCGACGTTGTCCGGCAGGACGCGCACCAGGTTGCCGGCGATGCCGCCGCCCGTGATGTGGGCCAGCGCGCGGACCTCGGCCTCCTTGAGGAGGTCCAGGCAGTCCCGCGCGTAGATCTTCGTGGGCGTGAGCAGCTCCTCGCCCAGCGTGCGCTGGTTGCCGAACTCCTCGACCACCGTGTCCAGGCGCATGCGGGCCATGCCCAGCAGCACGTGGCGCACGAGCGAGTATCCGTTCGAGTGCAGGCCGGACGACCCCATCGCGATGACGACGTCGCCGACCTCGACGCGGTCGCGGCCGAGGATCTGGTCCTCCTCCACGACGCCCACGCCGGTCGCGCTCAGGTCGTACTCGTCGGCGCGCAGGACGCCGGGGTGCTCGGCCGTCTCGCCGCCCAGCAGCGCGCAGCCCGCGTACCGGCAGCCGTCGGCGATGCCGGCGCCGATCTCGGCGACCTTCTCGGGCACGACCTCGCCGCAGGCGATGTAGTCGAGCAGGAACAGCGGCTCGGCGCCGCACGCCACCAGGTCGTCGACGACCATCGCGACCAGGTCGATGCCGACCGTGTCGTGGATGTCGAGGGCCTGGGCGATCACCAGCTTGGTGCCGACACCGTCGGTGGACGAGGCCAGGATCGGGTTGCGGTATTTCGTGGTGTCCAGGCGGAACAGGCCGGCGAAGCCGCCGATGTTGCCGAGCACCTCGGGGCGCATCGTGCGGTGCACCTTTGACTTGAGCAGCTCGACCGCCTGCTCCCCGGCGTGGATGGAGACGCCTGCCTCCGCGTAGGTCACCGTCCGGGGACGTCGCTTGCCGTCGCCGTCCTGGCTCCTACGACCGTTGCCAACGGCGCGACCGGCAGCTTTGCCGGCATCCGAACGCTCTGTCACGTGCGTCACGGTACTCCCCTTGTGGTGCGTTGTGGACCTTGAGTGAGTCTCAAGGGCGCAGCAGTGCGCCCTCGCCGCCCGGGCTGGCGGCCAGCGGGCCGTCCGCCAGGGAGACCGTGCCGGTGTCTGCCGCACGCCGGGGAACGGTCTCCAGCATGTGCTTCCCGATGAGATCGTCATCGGGCAGCTCGATCGGGTAGACGCCGTCGAAACAGGCCCGGCAGAGCCGGGACTTGGGCTGCTCGGTGGCCGCGATGAGACCGTCGAGCGACACGTAGCCGAGCGAGTCGGCGCCGATGGAGCGGCGGATGCCCTCCGTGTCGAGCCCGTTGGCGAGCAGTTCGGCACGGGTGGCGAAGTCGATGCCGTAGAAGCACGGCCACTTCACCGGCGGGGAGGAGATGCGCACGTGCACCTCGATCGCACCCGCCTCGCGCAGCATGCGCACCTGGGCCCGCTGGGTGTTGCCGCGCACGATCGAGTCGTCGACCACGACGATGCGCTTGCCCCGGATCACGTCGCGCAGCGGGTTCAGCTTGAGCCGGATGCCCAACTGGCGAATGGTCTGGCTGGGCTGGATGAACGTGCGGCCGACGTAGGCGTTCTTGGTCAGGCCGGCGCTGTAGGGAATGCCGGACGCCTCGGCGTAGCCGATGGCCGCCGGGATGCCGGACTCCGGCACGCCGATGACCACGTCGGCCTCGGCCGGGTGCTCCTTGGCCAGGGTGCGGCCCACCTGCACGCGCGAGGCGTACATGTTGCGGCCCGAGATGGTCGTATCGGGCCGGGCGAGGTAGACGTACTCGAAAAGGCAGCCCTTGGGCTCGGGCGTCGCCCACCGGGACGACCGCAGCCCGTGCTCGTCGATGGCGATGAGTTCGCCGGGCTCCACCTCGCGCACGAAGCTCGCGCCGACGGTGTCGAGGGCGGCCGTCTCGCTCGCCACAACCCAGCCCCGCTCCAGGCGGCCCAGAACCAACGGGCGTACGCCCTGCGCGTCGCGGGCCGCGTACAGCGTCTCCTCGTCCATGAACACGAAGCTGAACGCGCCGCGGAGGGTGGGCAGGATCTCCAGCGCCGCCTGCTCCACGGACACGTCGGGCTGGGCGGCGAGCAGGCTGGTCACCAGGCCCGTGTCGGACGTGGCGCCCGCGTCGAGGTCGAGGTCGGCGGCGCGGCGGAACAGGTCGGCCGTGTTGACCAGGTTGCCGTTGTGTGCCAGCGCGATCGTCGTGCCGCCGCGGCTGTCCGGCCCGTCAACCGGGGTCGCGCGCAGCGTCGGCTGGGCGTTTTCCCAGGTAGAGGCACCTGTCGTGGAATAGCGGGTGTGGCCGATCGCGATGTGGCCACGCAGGCTCGACAGGGTCGCCTCGTCGAAGACCTGCGACACGAGGCCGAGATCCTTGAAGACGACGACCGACCGGCCGTCGGAGACGGCGATGCCCGCGGCCTCCTGGCCACGGTGCTGCAGGGCGTAGAGGCCGAAGTAGGTCAGCTTCGCGACCTCTTCACCCGGTGCCCAGACGCCGAAGACGCCGCACGCGTCCTGCGGGCCTGGCCTGAGTGGATCGAGGTCATGGCTGAGCTTGCCGTCGCCTCGGGGCACCTTTGCCGCTCCTCATCACGTGGGGCGCTGGGGGAAATGAATCGGGGTCACCCCCGCGTGGCATCAGTCTACGCGAGCCTGCGTGGATAACGGACCGCCATCATCCCTGTGCTTTGGGTAGTCGGTCAAGCGCCCAGCGTGTTGCTCTGCGTCGTACTCATCGCGTTTCTTGTGTTTTGTCTGGCCAACAAGGAAGGTACGGACTGAGGTCCGCCCGGATTCCGCTCTTGACGATCTTTCCTTGTGCGACCGCGTCGGCCCAGCCGAGAACGCCGGTGGTTATTTTCACAAAAGTGATCGGATCGGTCTCAACGACATTGGGCGGAGTTCCGCGCGTATGCCGTGGACCAGCCACACACTGAATCGCACCGTACGGGGGAACGCGCAACTCCACCGAACGGCCGGGAGCACATTGGGCAAGTGCCCGCAAAAGCGCACGGACCGCATCGCGCAGCTCCGCCCGGTCAGGCTCCCGATCAAGTTCAAAATCTTCGAGTACGGCGGGCACGGCGTCCCAATTGACGTGACGTTCGGACACGTCGGGACGATACGACCAGCGCCGGAGGCCGCCGGCAGCAGGTCTGGGTCGCGGGAGGATGACCGGACAGGGCATAGTTGCCTGCGGTGCTCATTCGTGTAGCGCAGGATCGGGAGGGGCGGTAGGTGTGAATACGCACCGACAAGCGTGGATCATCCGCGCCAGCGTGATGGCGGTG
>JAEZGP010000696.1 GCA_023437285.1 Actinomycetes bacterium
ACCCGGCGTGGCTGGAGGCGGCCTGGGACCGGGCCCGCATCCTGGTGGTCTCGGACGGCCGCGCGCTGGCCGTCGACGGTCACCTGGTGCTGTTCACCTCCACGGAGCTGCCCGTGCCGACCGCTACCGGGCCGGGCGCGGCCGCGCCGGCGGTCGCGCTGCCGGAGCGGTTGTTCCTGGGCGTGGACGCCGCCGGCGTGCCGTACTTCGCGGTCGCCCAGCAGTTGCCGGCCGTGCCCGGCGCGTCGGTGGTCGGGTTGCGCGAGGTGGGCCACGAGCTGTCGGACCTCGACGCGGGCCTGCTGATGACGGCGGTGTCGCTGAGCAACTGGCACGCCCGCCACCGGTACGCCCCGGGCAGCGGCGCGCTCATGGAGTCCCGCGACGGCGGCTGGGTACGGGTGGACCCGGAGGGTACGCACGCCTGGCCGCGTACTGACCCGGCCGTGATCGTGATCGTCCACGACGGGGTGGCCGGCCCGGACGGTCGCTGCTTGCTGGGCCACAACGCGGCGTGGCGCGCCAAGGGCGTGCGGCGCTACTCGTGCCTGGCCGGTTTCGTGGAGCCGGGGGAGTCGGCCGAACAGGCCGTGGTGCGCGAGGTGGCCGAGGAGGTGGGCGTCGCCGTCGACGACCTGCGCTACGAGGGCAGCCAGGCGTGGCCGTACCCGGGAAGTTTGATGTTGGGGTTTTCGGCGGTGGCCGACCCGGACACGCCGCTGCGGCTCGACCCGACGGAGATCGCGGACGCCCGCTGGTTTCGCCGCGCCGACGTGCGTGCGGTCCTCGACGGCGCCACCGATCGCGACTTCGCGGTGGCGCCGCCGTCGTCGATCGCCCACTACCTCATCGCGAGCTGGGCCGACGCCTAGGCCGTGGCCGCCAGCTGCTGCTTGACCTGGGTGATGGAGGGATTCGTGAGAGCCGAACCGTCGGGGAACCGGACGGTCGGGACCGTCTGGTTGCCGCCGTTGACGCTCATCACGAACTCCGCCGCGGCCTCGTCGAGCTCAATGTCGATCACCTCGTACGCGATGCCCTCGCGGTCAAGCTGGGACCTGAGCCGGTGGCAGTAGCCGCACCACGTGGTGGAGTACATCGTCAGCATGGGGACGGTCCTTCGCGCCGAGGGGATGATCAGCCTACCGAGTCGCAACGTCGGAGGAGGCTGGGATGATGCCCGGGTGTGGCGGGAGACGCAGTGACCGATGACGCGGTCCGCGCGGTCCTCGCCGGCCTCGACGACGAGCAGCGTGCCGCCGTCACCGCGCCGGCGGGGCCGGTGTGCATCCTGGCCGGCGCCGGTACGGGCAAGACCCGGGCGATCACGCACCGCATCGCGTACCGGGCGTTGACCGGCGAGATCGAGCCCCGGCACGTGCTGGCTGTCACCTTCACCGCGCGGGCCGCGGCGCAGATGCGCGAGCGGCTGGCCCGCCTCGGCGTGCCCGGCGTGCAGGCCCGCACGTTTCACGCCGCCGCGCTGCGCCAGCTGCGGTATTTCGGCCCGCGCCTGTTCGCCGGCCGGGAACTTCCGGAGCTGGTCGACAGCAAGGCTCGCCTGATCGGGCTGGCGGCCGCGCGGGCGGGCCTGCGGGCCGACCGTACGCTGGCCCGCGACCTGGCCAGCGAGATCGAGTGGGCGAAGTCGTCGCTGGTCGAACCGGGTGACTACGAGGTCGCTGCGGCGAAGGCACAGCGCGAGCCGCCCGTACCGGCGGCCCAGCTCGCGGCCGTCTTCACCGCGTACGAGCGCGTCAAACGCACCGCCGGGGTGATCGACTTCGAGGATCTGCTGCGGGCCGCCGCCTGGGCCGTCGAGGAGCACCCCGACGTCGCCGACCAGATCCACGCGCAGTACCGGCACTTCGTCGTCGACGAATACCAGGACGTCAACCCCGTGCAGCAGCGGCTGCTCGACGCCTGGCTGGGCGGCCGCGACGACCTGACGGTGGTCGGCGACGCGAGCCAGACGATCTATTCGTTCACCGGCGCCACCTCGGCGTACCTGGTGGGTTTCGCGCGGCGCCGCCGCGGCACGGTGGTCCGCCTCGTGAAGGACTACCGCTCCACGCCGCAGGTCGTCGGCCTGGCCAACCAGGTGATCCGGCTGGCCACCGGCGAGGAGGCGCGGCTGCGCCTGGAGCTGGGGGGCCAGCGGCCCGACGGCCCGCAACCGCAGATCCTCGGCTACCCCGACGAGCCCGCCGAGGCGGCCGGGGTGGCCCGCCGCTGCGTCGAACTCGTCGCGGCCGGCACGCCCGCCCGCGAGATCGCCGTGCTGTTCCGCGTCAACGCCCAGTCCGAGGCGTACGAGGCCGCGCTCGCCGAGGCCGGCGTGCCGTACGTCGTGCAGGGGGCCGAGCGGTTCTTCGAACGCGTCGAGATCCGCCAGGCGATGGCGGCCCTGCGGGCGGCGACGCGCACGTACGTGCCGGACACGCCACTGCGGCAGGCCGTGGTGGAGGCGCTCGCCGCGGTCGGCTGGCAGCCGGACGCGCCCCCACCCGGTGGGGCGGTGCGCGAGCGGTGGGAGGCGCTGTCCGCGCTGGTCACCCTCGCTGAGGAGTACGCCGGAGGGCTCGGCGAGTTCAACGCCGAGCTGGCGCGCCGGGCGGCGACGCAGCACGCTCCGACCGTGGAGGGCGTGACGCTGGCGAGCCTGCACGCGGCCAAGGGCCTGGAGTGGGACGCCGTGTTCGTGGTGGGGCTGAGCGAGGGGACGCTGCCCACCCCGTACGCGAAGACGCCGGAGGCGTTGGAGGAGGAACGGCGGCTGCTCTATGTCGGCATTACGCGGGCCCGGCAGTACCTGACGCTGAGCTACGCGGCGGCGCGTGCCCCGGGCGGACGGCAGCGGCGGGCCTCGCGGTTCCTGCCGGTGGACCGCTCGCCATCGCCGACCG
>JAEZGP010000734.1 GCA_023437285.1 Actinomycetes bacterium
GCCGTGCGCAGCTCGTCGCCGAAGACGAGCAGGGCCGCGCGCGGCGCCGGCCGTACGGGCAGGGTGTCGTAGCCGCACGCGGCGGCCAGGCCGATCACGGCCGGGGTGACCGGGATGCCGGCGGGCAGCAGCTCGTCGCCCCGGTGAGCCTCGTCGCCGGGCTCGCGCCACTCCGGGACCGACCGCGGCGTGCCGCTGACCAGGTCGCCGTCGACGGACGACTCCTCGACGCGCAGGATCTGCTCGGTGCCGGCGGGCACCATCGCCCCGGTGGCGATCTCGACGGCCGTGCCGTCGGCGATCGGACCGGCCGTGCTGCCGGCCAGCACGCGGCCGCTCAGGCGCCAGGGACCGGCGCCGCGCAGCGCGTAACCGTCCACACTGGACGTCGGGAACGCCGGCAGGTCCGTGAGGCTGACCAGCGGCTCGGCGAGGGTGAGCCCGTCGCACTCGGCGATCGGCAGGCGCACCGGCGCGGCCGCCGCCGCCCGGCCGGCTGCGTGCACCGCGGCCACCGCCTCGTGCCACGCGATCGGTGCCCCGTCACCCACGCCCGTCACCTTCCACCTCTGCTCGCCCACCGCGACCCTACCGCCTGGGTCGGACAGTCGTCCCCGGCCCGTACAGGCTAGGCCCGGTGGTCGCCGCCGCGGAGCTGGTCGACGGCGTGCTGCAGGATCGGCGTCAGGACCGCCAGGCCGTCGCGCGCGCCGCCGACGGACCCGGGCAGGTTCACGATGAGCGTCGTGCCGGCCACGCCGGCCAGGCCACGGGACAGGGCCGACGCCGGCACCCGGTCGCGGGAGTAGGCGCGGATCGCCTCCGCGATGCCGGGCACCTCGTAGTCGAGCACCGCCCGGGTCACGTCGGGCGTACGGTCGGTGGGCGTGATGCCCGTACCGCCGCTGGTGAGCACGACGTCGTACCCGGCCGCGACGGCGTCGCGCAGGGCGTCGCCGACCGGGGCGCCGTCCTGCACGATCACCGGGTCGCCGACCTCGAAGCCCAGCTGTCGAAGGCCGCTGACCAGCACCGGGCCGCTCGAGTCGGCGTAGACGCCGGCCCAGGCGCGGTTCGACGCCACAATCACCTGTGCCCGCATCATCGCTCGTTTCGTTCCCACCGGCCGGTCTTGCCCCCCTCCTTCAGCAACACCCGGACCGCCTCGATGGACGCGGCCGGGTCCACCGCCTTCACCATGTCGATGACGGCCAGGCCCGCGGTCGCCACGGCCGTGAGGGCCTCCATCTCCACGCCCGTACGGTCCGCGGTGCGTACGGTCGCCTCGATGTCGACCGCGTCGTCGCGCAGGGTCAGCTCGACGGTGACGCCGTGCAGGGCGATCGGGTGACACAGCGGGATCAGGTCGGGGGTGCGCTTGGCGCCCATGATGCCGGCGAGGCGGGCCACCCCGAGCGCGTCGCCCTTCGGCAGCGCCTCGCGGCGCAGCAGACCGATGACCTCGGGCGTGGTCCGCACGGTACCGGCGGCGACGGCCCGCCGGACAGTGACGTCCTTCGCGGTGACGTCCACCATGCGGGCGGCGCCGGAGGCGTCGACGTGGGTCAGTTCGCTCACGGCCAGAGGGTACGCCCGTGGGTTGTCCCGGTGGGTGACGGCCCGCGGACTCTCGGGGACCACGCGAGCGTGCGGGCCGCTAGGGTGAGGGCCTCAAAAATGGGAGGGACGATGAGCGACGAGGCACCGAGCAAGCCACCCGAGGCGACCTTCGTCGATGACCCGGCCGAGATGGACCTCGGCGCGAAGGTCACCGAGGCCTGGCAGGACTTCCGTCGGTCCCTCGCGTCCGCCCTGGTCACGCTGCCGGAGGGCGGGGAGGTCGAGCTGACGCTCGACCCGTCCGCGGCCGGCATCGGTGAGGCGCTGTTCGGCGTGACCGTGCACGCGATGGGCGACGGGACCGTCCGGGCGTTCGCCGTGGGCAACCCCTCCCTGCCGCCCGAGCACCGGCTCGGCCGCGCCGCAGTCGGTGAGCTGGTGGCGCTGGGCTGGTCGCCGCCCGGCGTGGTGAACGGCGACCACCGGTTCGGCCTGCAGCAACCGGTCGGTGACGGTACGCGGCTGGCCGCCATGATCACCCGTACGCTGCGCGACGTGTACGGCACGCCGCACCCGGCGTTCCTCGTCTACACCGTCAACCCCGACGAGCTGCGTGAGGCGTTCCCGGCCCTAGCGGCGGCGCGGCCGCAGCCGCCCGGCGGCGACCCGAGCTTCGGCGACCATGTCGACCTGTCGACGCTGAGCCTGCCCGAGCAGGTCAGCACGGTCATCGGCGCCATGATGAACACCGCGCCGGAGAGCCTGCCCATCGACCGCGACGGCGACATCGGCATCCGCTCCGGTTCAGCGATGGTGTTCGTACGCGTCCGCGACAACCCGCCGCTGGTCGACGTCTTCTCGCCCGTACTGACCGACGTCACGCCCAGCGAGCAGTTGCACGTGCGGCTCGCCGAGCTGACCCACCGCATGCCGATCGGGCGGCTCTACTGCATCGGTGACACCGTGTGGGCGTCGGTGCCGGTGTTCGGCCGGGACTTTCAGGCCACCCACCTCATGCTGGCCGTCCAGGTGATGACCGGGCTCGCCGACGAACTCGACGACCGGTTGCACGGCGAGTTCGGCGGCAAGCGCTTCTTCGCCGATCCGACGGGTGAGGCCGGTGGGGCGTCCGACCCGCCGCCGAACGACGAGCCGGACGACCGCCACACGGGCATGTACCTCTAGTCGTAGGGCAGCCACGCCCGCCGGGCGAGCGTGTCGAGGTCGTTGGCCTGCACCCCGACCTGCGACACCGTCCACAAGACCCCGTCGACGACCAGGGACCGCGTGATCTGCGCGCGTACCGGGTGGTTGAGGGAACCGACGGTGCGCAGGTCGCCGCCCGCCACCCGCAGCACGACGGCGCTCGCGCCGGGCGGGCCGGCGGCGCGCGCGTAGTTGTAGGTGGGTACCACGACCGTGCCGTCGGCCGGCCAGTAGAGGAACGCGTGCGGGTCGTGCTCGGCGTCGGAGTAGAAGTCGGTGATGGTCAGCCGGGACACCCGGCGCGGCTTGCCGAGGTCGCTGACGTCGAAGACGGCGACCTGCGTGCCGCGCGTGCGACCGTCGCGGACGTCCTGGCCGACGCCGAGCAGCCGGGTCGCGTCGAGCGGGTGCAGGTAGGCCGAGTAGCCGTCGACCTTCAGCTCACCGCGCACCACCGGCCTCGCCGGGTCCGACAGGTCCACTGTGTACAGGGGGTCGACCTGCCGGAACGTCACCACGTAGCCGATCGGGCCGGCGAAGCGTACGCCGAAGATGCGCTCCCCCTTGCCGAGCCCGCCGACGTGGCCGACCTGCTTGAGCTGCCCGTCGGCCAGGCGCAGGGCGTACACGGCCGACTCGGTGCGCGGCGCGTCGTCGCGGGGCGCCCACGGTTCGCCCGTGGTCGTGGCCACCCGCAGCGTGCCGTCCCATTCCGAGAGCGCGTACTGGTTGAGCAGGTGACCCGGCACGCGGCCGCCGCCGGAGTACACGGGAACGGCGCCGGAGGTGTCGAAGCGGTAGACCGTCGTGGCCGGCTTGGCCGGCGTCGCGCCGCCGGTGCGCACGTTCGCGTCCATGAGCCGCCACCGCTCGTCGGTGGCCACGTACAGGCTGGTCGCGGTGCCGTACACCGTGTGGCCGTCGGCGACGAGGGTGAGCGGATCGCCGCGGTCCAGGCCGTCCGCGGCCAGGTCAAGGCTCGCGAGGGTCAGCGTCTGCAACCCCGAGTACGCCTCCGGCAGGCGCATCTCGTCGCACTCGACGTGCCCGCTCTCGACACGGTCGCCGGTGACGATCTCGTACCGGGGCAGCCACCGCTCGATCGGCGCGCGGTCGACGAGTTTGCGCAGGTCGGCGAGGCGCTCGGCCTCGGTCTGCCCGTCGCGCCACGGTACGTCCAAGCGCGGGCTGCCGCGTACCACCAGGCGGGCCGTGGTGCCGACCTGGCGCGCGTCGACCAGCTCCCCCTCGACGCGGTACGAGCTGACCAACCGCGGGTTGCCCGTCAGGTCGACGAGCAGGGCCCGGACCGTGCCGGACGGCGGGGCCTGCGCGAGGTCCCGCCCGGCCGCCGAGCCTAGGCCGGTGCCGGCGGTCAGGACGAGCGCGCGGTCGCCGGCCAGCAGCAGGTTCGCGGGTTGCCACCGCATCATCTCGGGCTCGGGGGCGGTGGTCGCCACGCCCGGCAGGCGGGCGAGGTCCAGCGTGCCGGTGACGCGCCGCGACGCCGGGTCGACGACGCGCAGGACGCCCTGGCTGACGGTGACGATGCGCCGCCCGTCCGTCTTGACGGTGTCGGGCTCCTCGACGCCGGCCTCGTGGTTGTTCGTGCCCGAGTACCCGGCCGAGCCGTCGCCGGTCGGCGCCTTCGCGGCGTCGTCGCGGGCCATGTTCTCCGCGGCGCCGTCCATCGGCAGGGGACGGATGAGCCGGCCGGCCTGGACCGAGGCCTTGGCCGCCGCGCGTACCTGGTCGAGCAGTGGTGCGCAGCTGTCGAAGGCGACGAGCTGGTACGGCCCGGCCGGGGCGACCTTGGGTGCGTCGAGCGGACCGGGGCCGGTGCAGCCGGCCAGCGTTACGGCGAGAGCGGTCAGGACCAGCCCGACGCGGCGGGGGGTGGGCGTCATGGCCGGTTCGACGCTCGACCCGGACGCAGGGTTCCTCAGTCCGTCAACCGGGACAAGACGATCATGCTGCGGGTGGAGGTGACGAACGGCTCGGCGCGCAGCCGCTCCAGGGCCTGCTCCAGGCTGGCGATGTCGGCGGCGCGCAGGTGCACCAGCGCGTCGGCCTCGCCGGACACGGTGAACGCGCCGACCACCTCGGGGTGGCGGCGGGTGGCGGTGGCCAGCTGGGTGGGCGTGGTCCGGCCGGTGCAGAACAGCTCCACGAACGCCTCGGTCGTACGCCCGATCGCGGCCGGGTCGACGGTGGCCGTGAACCCCTTGATCACGCCGCTGGCGCGCAGCCGGTCGACGCGCCGCTTCACGGCCGGGGCCGACAGGGACACCTGCTGCCCGATCTCGGCAAACGAAGCGCGCGCGTCGGCCGTGAGAGCCGCAATGATTCGCCGGTCGGTCTCGTCCATGCGCAACGGATCACCTCTCAGTGGCAATGAAAGCGCCTGTTTCGATCGTCGGGTAGACCTTAGCCTTGGTCTTCATGATCCCGGTTGATCTGCCGCGTGACCTGCGGGTATCCCGCTCTCGCACGTACCTGATGTGCCCGCCCGAGCGGTTCGCCGTGGCGTACTCGATCAACCCGTGGATGGACCCGGCCGCGCCGGTCGACACCGGCCGCGCGCTCGCCCAGTGGACCGGCCTGCGCGACGCGCTGCTCGCGCTCGGGCACACCGTACACACGCTGGCGCCGCTGCCCGACCTGCCCGACATGGTGTTCGCCGCCAACGGCGCCTTCTCGGTCGGCGGCACCGTGTTCGGCGCCCGGTTCCGCTACCCGCAACGCACCGCCGAGGCCGGCGCCCACGAGCGCTGGTACGCGGCGTCCGGCTGGCGGTACGTGCCCGCCACGCACGTCAACGAGGGCGAGGGCGACTTCGCGTACGTGCCGGCCGCGCACGGCGGCCTGGTCCTGGCGGGGTACGGGTACCGCACCGAGCCGCCCGCGCACGCCGAGGCGCAGGAGGTGCTCGGCAGCCCGGTCGTCTCGCTGCGGCTGACCGACCCGCGCTTCTACCACCTGGACACCGCCCTGGCCGTGATCTGCGACGACAACGTCGCCTACTACCCGGACGCGTTCTCGCCCGCCTCCCGGCGGGTGCTGGCACGGCTGTTCCCCGACGCGGTCCGCGCCGACGAGACCGACGCGCTCGCCTTCGGGCTGAACCTGGTCAGCGACAACCGGCACGTGGTGCTGCCGGCCGAGGCCACCGGCATGGCCGCGAAGCTGTGGGCGGCCGGTTACGTGCCCGTCCCCGTCGACCTGAGCGAGTTGAAGAAGGGCGGCGGCAGCGTGAAGTGCTGCGTTTCGGAGCTGCGGGCCTGACGGCGCGCCGCGCGGGTTCTGGCTTTTTCGGGCGGTGTGTCCGACAATCAGCCACTCTTAACGCATGGGCGACACGCGTACTCCCGCGGTCGCGGGCCTGAGCGACGCGCTGCGCGACGTACGCGCGGAGATCGACCAGCTGCGCCTGCCGTTGGCGCTGCCCAGCGCCGACGTCGCCCGCCGCGCCGCCGCCGAGATCGCCGCCCAGATCGACGACTACCTGCTGCCCCGGCTGGCGCGCCTCGACGCCCCGACCCTCGCGGTCGTCGGCGGCTCCACGGGGGCCGGCAAGTCAACGCTCGTCAACAGCCTGGTCCGCGCACCCGTCAGCCGGTCCGGGGTGCTGCGGCCCACCACGCTGGCGCCGACCCTGGTCTGCAACCCCCGCGACACCGCCTGGTTCAGCGCCCCCGAGCTGCTGCCGAGCCTGGCGCGCACTCGCGGCGGCGGGCACCCGCTCGCCCCCGACGAGCCCGCCGCCCGCCGCCTCGACGTGGTCGTGGCCCCCGCGCTGGCCCCCGGGTTGGCGCTGCTCGACGCCCCCGACATCGACTCCGTGGTGGCCGAGAACGGCCGGCTCGCCGTCGAGCTGTTCGCCGCCGCCGACATGTGGCTGTTCGTCACCACGGCCAGCCGGTACGCCGACGCGGTGCCGTGGCGCCTGCTGCGCGACGCCCAGGACCGGGGCACCCCGGTGGCGATCGCCCTCAACCGGGTGCCCGCCGCCGACCGCGAGGCGATCTCGCTGCACCTGGCCCAGATGCTGACCCAGCAAGGCCTGGGCGGGTCGCCGCTGTTCATCATCACCGAGTCGGTTCCCGACGGGCAGGGCCTGCTGGCCGAGCCGGAGGTGGCGGACGTGCGCGACTGGCTGGAGCGGCTCGCCCGCGATCCGGGCCGCCGCGCCGAGGTCACCTGGCGCACCGTCGCCGGCGCCGCCCGCGCCATCTCCGTACGCACCAACGGGCTCGCCAGGGCCGCCGACGAGCAGGTCGCCGCCCACGAGGACCTGATCGCCGCCGTACGACGCGCGTACGGCGAGGCC
>JAEZGP010000047.1 GCA_023437285.1 Actinomycetes bacterium
CACAACCTGCAGGAGCACTCGATCGTGCTCGTCCGCGGTGGCCGTGTGAAGGACCTCCCGGGCGTTCGCTACAAGATTATCCGCGGTTCGCTGGACACCCAGGGTGTCCGCAACCGCAAGCAGGCGCGCAGCCGCTACGGCGCGAAGAAGGAGAAGAGCTAATGCCGCGTAAGGGCCCCGCTCCCCGCCGGCCGCTTGTCGCCGACCCGGTGTACAACTCACCGCTGGTCACCCAGCTGGTCAGCAAGATCCTGCTGGAGGGCAAGCGTCAGCTGGCCCAGTCGATCGTCTACGGCGCCCTGGAGGGCTGCCGCGAGAAGACGGGCACGGACCCGGTCGTCACGCTCAAGCGCGCGATGGACAACGTGAAGCCGACCCTCGAGGTCCGCAGCCGCCGTGTCGGTGGCGCGACCTACCAGGTGCCGGTGGAGGTCCGTCCGGCCCGGGCGACCACGCTCGGCCTGCGTTGGCTGGTCACCTACTCCCGCGCCCGCCGCGAGAAGACCATGGTCGAGCGCCTCATGAACGAGCTGCTCGACGCGAGCAACGGCCTGGGTGCCTCCGTGAAGCGGCGCGAGGACACGCACAAGATGGCCGAGTCCAACAAGGCGTTCGCGCACTACCGCTGGTAGTGGTGAACCCACCCACCGGCTGCCGCGGGCAGCTGGTACCGACGAGACACGAAGTAGGGATCTGACGTGGCTGCCGCCGACAACGCGCTCGCCAAGACTCGCAACATTGGCATCATGGCGCACATCGACGCTGGTAAGACGACCACCACCGAGCGGATCCTGTTCTACACCGGTATCACTTACAAGATCGGTGAGGTCCACGAGGGCGCGGCCGTCATGGACTGGATGGAGCAGGAGCAGGAGCGCGGGATCACGATCACTTCCGCCGCCACCAAGTGCGAGTGGAAGGGTCACACGATCCAGATCATCGACACTCCCGGCCACGTCGACTTCACCGTTGAGGTGGAGCGGTCGCTGCGGGTGCTCGACGGTGCCGTCGCCGTGTACGACGGTGTGGCCGGCGTGGAGCCGCAGACCGAGAACGTGTGGCGCCAGGCCGACAAGTACCACGTCCCCCGGATGTGCTTCGTCAACAAGCTCGACCGGACCGGCGCGGACTTCTTCCGCTGCGTGAACATGATGGTGGAGCGGCTCAACGCCACCCCGCTGGTGCTGCAGCTGCCGATCGGCGCCGAGTCCGACTTCATCGGCGTCGTCGACCTGATCGGGATGCGCGCGCTCACCTGGCGCGGCGAGACCCAGAAGGGCGAGGACTACGCCGTCGAGGAGATCCCCGCCGACCTGGTGGACCAGGCCAACGAATACCGGGAGAAGCTCCTGGAGACGCTGGCCGACGTCGACGACCAGATCATGGAGAAGTACCTCGAGGGCGAGGAGCTCTCGGTCGAGGAGATCCAGGCCGCCATCCGGCGGGCCACGATCGCCAGCAAGGCCAACCCGGTCGTGTGTGGCTCGGCGTTCAAGAACAAGGGCGTGCAGCCCATGCTCGACGCCGTCGTGGCCTACCTGCCGTCGCCGCTGGACGTCCCGGCGATCGAGGGCACCGCGACGGACGGGGAGACCCCGATGTTGCGCAAGCCGTCGCCGTCGGAGCCCTTCTCGGCCCTGGCCTTCAAGATCCAGACCGACAAGCACCTCGGCAAGCTCACGTACGTGCGCGTCTACTCCGGCACGCTCGAATCCGGTTCCCAGGTGGCCAACTCCACCAAGGACCGCAAGGAGCGGATCGGCAAGATCTACCAGATGCACGCGAACAAGCGTGAGGAGCGCGGCACCGCCACCGCGGGCGACATCATCGCCGTGCAGGGTCTCAAGCAGACCACCACGGGTGACACGCTCAGCGACCCGGCGCACCAGGTCATCCTGGAGTCCATGACCTTCCCCGAGCCGGTCATCTCGGTGGCCATCGAGCCGAAGAGCAAGGCCGACCAGGAGAAGCTGGGCACCGCGATCCAGCGCCTCGCCGAGGAGGACCCGACCTTCCGCGTCCGCAATGACGAGGAGACCGGCCAGACGGTCATCTCCGGCATGGGCGAGCTGCACCTGGACATCCTGGTCGACCGGATGCGCCGCGAGTTCAACGTCGAGGCGAACATCGGTAAGCCGCAGGTGGCGTACCGCGAGACGATCCGCCGCGAGGTGGAGAAGATCGAGTACACCCACAAGAAGCAGACCGGTGGCTCGGGCCAGTACGCCCGGGTGATCGTGAAGGTGGAGCCCCTGCCGCTCACCGCGGACGGCCCGACCTACGAGTTCGTCAACGCGGTGACCGGTGGTCGCATCCCCAAGGAGTTCATCCCGTCGGTGGACGCCGGCGCGCAGGACGCCATGCAGTACGGTGTGCTCGCGGGGTACCCGCTGGTGGGTTTGAAGCTGACGCTGCTCGACGGTCAGTACCACGAGGTCGACTCGTCCGAGATGGCGTTCAAGATCGCCGGTTCGATGGTGCTCAAGGAGGCGGCCCGCAAGGCCGACCCGGCACTGCTCGAGCCGATGATGTCCGTCGAGGTCGTCACGCCCGAAGAGAACATGGGCGACGTCATCGGCGACCTCAACTCCCGTCGTGGCATCATCCAGGCGATGGAGGAGCGCGGCGGTGCCCGCGTCGTCCGCGCCCTGGTGCCGCTGTCGGAGATGTTCGGCTACGTCGGCGACCTGCGGTCGAAGACCCAGGGCCGGGCTAGCTACAGCATGCAGTTCGATTCCTACGCCGAGGTTCCCCAGAACGTGGCGAAGGAGATCATCTCCAAGGCGACGGGCGAGTAATCGTCCGCAGCCGCGAGCTGCAGAAGCACCGGGCCTGAGGCCGCATGGCCGGAGGACCCACAGTCGACAGAAGAACCAACGTCTCGTGCGGATCCACCGCACAGGACAGTCACAGGAGGACACCAGTGGCGAAGGCGAAGTTCGAGCGGACTAAGCCGCACGTCAACATCGGCACCATTGGTCACATTGACCACGGGAAGACGACGCTGACCGCGGCCATCACGAAGGTGCTTCACGACCGGTACCCGGACGTGAACCCGTACACGCCGTTCGACGAGATCGACAAGGCGCCGGAGGAGAAGGCCCGCGGCATCACGATCTCGATCGCGCACGTCGAGTACCAGACCGAGGCACGGCACTACGCGCACGTGGACTGCCCGGGGCACGCCGACTACATCAAGAACATGATCACCGGTGCCGCGCAGATGGACGGCGCGATCCTGGTGGTCGCGGCGACCGACGGCCCCATGCCGCAGACCCGTGAGCACGTGCTGCTTGCCCGCCAGGTCGGCGTGCCGTACATCGTGGTTGCGCTCAACAAGAGCGACATGGTGGACGACGAGGAGCTGCTGGAGCTCGTTGAGCTCGAGGTCCGCGAGCTGCTCTCGGCCCAGGAGTACCCGGGTGACGACCTGCCGGTCGTCCGGGTCTCGGCGCTGAAGGCCCTCGAGGGCGACCCGAAGTGGTCGGACGCCCTCATGGAGCTCATGACCGCTGTCGACACCGCGATCCCGCAGCCGGAGCGCGAGGTTGACAAGCCGTTCCTGATGCCGATCGAGGACGTCTTCACGATCACCGGTCGCGGCACCGTGGTGACCGGCCGCGCCGAGCGTGGCGTGCTCAAGCCGAACGAGGAGGTGGAGATCGTTGGCATCAAGGAGAAGTCGATGAAGACGATCTGCACCGCGATCGAGATGTTCCGCAAGGTGCTCGACGAGGCTCGCGCTGGCGAGAACGTCGGCCTCCTGCTGCGTGGCATCAAGCGCGAGGACGTCGAGCGGGGCATGGTTGTCATCAAGCCCGGCACGACGACCCCGCACACGGAGTTCGAGGCCACGGTGTACGTCCTCTCCAAGGAGGAGGGCGGCCGCCACACCCCGTTCTTCCAGAACTACCGCCCGCAGTTCTACTTCCGGACCACGGACGTCACCGGCGTCGTCACGCTGCCCGAGGGCACCGAGATGGTCATGCCGGGCGACAACACCGACATGACGGTGAAGCTGATTCAGCCCATCGCCATGGAGGACGGCCTGAAGTTCGCGATCCGTGAGGGTGGCCGCACCGTCGGCGCCGGCCGGGTCACGAAGATCATCAAGTAGTACGCGCGACGGCTGGGCGTCCGGAGGCGACTCTGGGCGCCCAGCCGATCGGCGAGGTCAGGACCACAATCGGCGTGTTCCGGCCGACCCGATTTCACATTGCCGCATCAACTCCGGCATAATGAATAGGTTGCGTCCGCGAGGGCGCGCGTTCTTGTGCGCGTGCTTCTCGCAGGTGGCCGTGCCACGGGTGACCCCGCAGGCGAGACGGACACCTCCGTTCCCCGATACGGGTGGGCGTGCGGCGCCCACGGGACATCAGGACCCACGCTGCCCCTCGGGGCGGAGCCTGGCCCGCGGCCGCGACACGCCCGACCGCGGGGGTCGGAAGACACGAGGCCCACGGGCCTTGTGTGCGGCGAGTGCAGCGCCGGACACACGTCCGGTTCCGGTGCCCCACCAGGGGCGCACGGGGGCATGGCCCCCGTGGGGTAGAGAAGGAAACGAAGCCACCATGGCGGGACAGAAGATCCGCATCCGGCTCAAGGCCTACGACCACGAGGTGGTCGACTCCTCGGCGCGGAAGATCGTCGAGACCGTGACGCGCACGGGTGCTCAGGTCGCGGGGCCGGTGCCGCTGCCCACGGAGATCAACCGTTACTGCGTCATCCGCTCGCCGCACAAGTACAAGGACTCGCGCGAGCACTTCGAGATGCGCACGCACAAGCGTCTGATCGACATCATCGACCCGACGCCGAAGACGGTCGACTCGCTCATGCGTCTCGACCTGCCGGCTGGCGTCGACATCGAGATCAAGCTGTAGGGACTGGGCTGGAATGGACAGGCAAGTTAAGGGCATCCTGGGCGCCAAGCTCGGCATGACCCAGGTCTGGGACAACAACAAGGTCGTCCCCGTAACCGTGGTGCTCGCCGGACCGTGCGTGGTCACGCAGGTGCGCACCCCGGACAAGGACGGCTACGCGGCGGTCCAGCTCGCCTACGGCGCGGTCAACCCGCGGAAGGTGAACAAGCCGAAGGCCGGCCACTACGCCAAGGCGGGCGTCGCGCCGCGCCGGCACATCGTCGAGCTGCGCACCACCGATGCCGGCGAGTACACGCTCGGCCAGGAGGTCACGGCGGCGGACTTCGCCGCGGGCACCTCGATCGACGTGACCGGCAAGACCAAGGGCAAGGGCTTCGCCGGCGTCATGAAGCGGCACGGCTTCCACGGCCTGCGTGCCAGCCACGGTGTCGAGCGCAAGCACCGCTCGCCCGGCTCCATCGGCGCCTGCGCGACCCCGGGTCGCGTCTTCAAGGGCGTACGGATGGCCGGTCGCATGGGTGGCCAGCGCTTCACCGTGCAGAACCTGCAGATCCAGGCGGTCGACCCGGAGAACAACCTGATCCTCGTCCGCGGCGCCATCCCGGGCCCGAAGGGCGCGCTGGTGCTGGTCCGGACCGCCGCCAAGACGGAGGCGAAGAAGGGTGGTGCCAAGTGACCACGGTTGACGTTCTCGGCGCCGACGGGTCCAAGGTCGGCTCGGTCGAGCTGCCCGCGGACATTTTCGACGTTCAGGCGAACATCCCGCTGATGCACCAGGTGGTCGTGGCCCAGCTGGCCGCGGCCCGCCAGGGTACGCACAAGGTCAAGACCCGCGGCGAGGTCGCCGGCGGCGGCAAGAAGCCCTACAAGCAGAAGGGCACCGGTCGGGCCCGCCAGGGTTCGATCCGCGCGCCGCAGTTCACCGGCGGTGGCGTCGTCCACGGCCCGGTGCCGCGCGACTACAGCCAGCGGACCCCCAAGAAGATGAAGGCTGCCGCCCTGCGTGGCGCCCTGTCCGACCGGGCCCGCGACGGTCGCGTGCACGTGGTCTCCACCTTCGTCGACGGCGAGACGCCGAAGACCAAGGCGGCGCTGGCCACGCTGGGCGCGGTCGCCGCCGAGGGCCGCGTGCTCGCGGTACTCAGCCGCGAGGACGAGGTCAACTGGCTCTCGCTGCGCAACGTGCCGACCGTGCACCTGCTCTCGGCGGACCAGCTCAACACGTACGACGTCCTTGTCTCCGACCAGGTCGTCTTCACCGCGGCGGCGCTCGACGAGTTCCTCGGCGTCCCCGCGGCTGCTGAGGAGGGTGGCAAGTGAGCACCGTTGCGGACCCGCGCGACATCATCGTGGCGCCGGTGATCTCGGAGAAGAGCTACAGCGAGCTCAACAAGAACTGGTACACGTTCCTGGTTCACCCGGACGCCAACAAGACGGAGATCAAGATCGCGATCCAGCAGATCTTCGATGTCCGGGTGCTGAGCGTGAACACGCTGAACCGGCAGGGCAAGCGCAAGCGCACCCGCACCGGCTGGGGCAAGCGCAAGGACGTGAAGCGGGCGATCGTGAAGCTCGCCGACGGTGACCGCATCGAGGCCTTCGGCGGCCCGGTCGGCTAAGGGGAATAGACAATGGCTATCCGTAAGTACAAGCCGACGACGCCGGGCCGCCGTGGCTCCAGTGTCAGCGACTTCGCGGAGATCACCCGATCGACGCCGGAGAAGTCGCTGCTCGTTCCGCTGCACAGCAAGGGCGGGCGTAACGTCCACGGTCGGGTGACCACGCGTCACCAGGGCGGTGGGCACAAGCGCCAGTACCGTCTGATCGACTTCAAGCGGGTCGACAAGGACGGCGTGCCGGCCAAGGTCGCGCACATCGAGTACGACCCCAACCGCACCGCGCGCATCGCGCTCCTGCACTACGTCGACGGTGAGAAGCGCTACATCCTCGCGCCGAACAAGCTGCAGCAGGGCGACATCGTCGAGTCGGGTCCGTCGGCCGACATCAAGCCGGGCAACAACCTGCCGCTGCGCAACATCCCCACCGGTACCGTGATCCACGCGATCGAGCTGCGTCCCGGCGGCGGTGCGAAGATGGCCCGTTCGGCCGGCGCCTCCGTGCGTCTGGGCGCGAAGGACGGCCCCTACGCGCAGCTGCGTCTGCCCTCGGGTGAGATCCGCAACGTCGACGCCCGCTGCCGCGCCACCATCGGCGAGGTCGGCAACGCCGAGCAGTCCAACATCAACTGGGGCAAGGCCGGCCGCAAGCGCTGGAAGGGCGTGCGCCCGACCGTCCGCGGTGTCGCGATGAACCCGGTCGACCACCCGCACGGTGGTGGTGAGGGCAAGACGTCCGGTGGTCGTCACCCCGTCACTCCGTGGGGCCAGGCCGAGGGCCGCACCCGCCACCCCAACAAGGAAAGCGACAAGCTCATCGTCCGCCGTCGCACGGCCGGCAAGAAGCGCAAGTAGGTAGGAACAGAAGATGCCACGCAGTCTCAAGAAGGGCCCCTTCGTCGACGAGCACCTGCTTCGCAAGGTCGTGTCGCAGAACGAGGCGGGTACCAAGAACGTCATCAAGACCTGGTCGCGCCGCTCGATGATCATCCCCGCCATGCTGGGGCACACCATCGCGGTGCACGACGGACGCAAGCACATCCCGGTGTTCGTGACCGAGACCATGGTCGGTCACAAGCTGGGCGAGTTCGCGCCCACCCGCACCTTCCGCGGCCACGAGAAGGACGACAAGAAGGGCCGCCGCCGCTGACGCGGGGGCGCAAGAGGAGAGAGAAATGGTGGAGTCCATCGCACGCGTGCGACACATCCGCGTGACCCCTCAGAAGGCTCGTCGTGTCGTCGCTCTCATCAAGGGCAAGCAGGCCCAGGAAGCCCTGGCGCTCCTGAAGTTCGCGCCGCAGGGCGCCAGCGAGCCCAACTACAAGCTCGTCGCCTCGGCGATCGCGAACGCTCGCGTGAAGGCCGACAAGGACGGCGAGTACCTGGCGGAGCAGGACCTGTACGTGAAGAACGCGTACGTCGACGAGGGCACGACGCTCAAGCGTTTCCAGCCCCGCGCGCAGGGTCGTGCCTTCCAGATCAAGAAGCGCACGAGCCACATCACGGTCGTGCTCTCGACCCCCGAGGTCGCTGAGTCGGCCCCGGCTGCCAAGACCAAGAAGGCGAGCAAGTAATGGGACAGAAGGTAAACCCCTACGGCTTCCGCCTCGGCATCACCACCGACCACGTGTCGCGGTGGTTCTCGGACTCGACGAAGCCCGGACAGCGC
>JAEZGP010000100.1 GCA_023437285.1 Actinomycetes bacterium
GGCACACACCGGGTCGACGACGAACGGGGTGGTGCCGGCCAGTCGACGCGCCGGTACGCCCACGCCGGCGCCGGGCCGGGCGCCAGCAGCAGCGCGAAGTCCGCCGGGCTGGCCGCGTCGCGGACCCGCCGCCCGCGCACCCGTACGCCACTGGGCAGCGCGAAAACGCCCGCCTCGTCCTCCCACGGGGTACCCGTCATGAGGCCCGATTATCGCCGAGCGTGTTCAATGGGTCACATGCCCATCGACACCGACGTGTGCGTCGTCGGGGGCGGCCCGGCCGGCCTCGTGCACGCCCTGCTGCTCGCCCGCGCCGGCCTGCGGGTGACCGTCCTGGAAAAGCACCCCACATTCCTGCGCGACTTCCGCGGCGACACCGTGCACCCGTCCACACTGACCCTGCTCGACGAGCTGGGCCTGGGGGAGCGCGCGCAGGCCCTGCCGCACCGCAAGGTCTACGACCTGCGCGCCTCGTTCGCCGACGGCGTCTACCCGGTGGTCAGCTTCGAAGGCCTGCGCACGGCACACCCGTACATCATGTTCGTCCCGCAATGGGACTTCCTGGAGCTGATCGCGGACGCCGCCGCCGCGTACCCGACGTTCACGCTGCTGCGCGAGCACGAGGTCACCGGGCTGCTGCGCGCCGACGGCGTCGTGCGCGGGGTGGTGGCGCGCCACGGCGACGAGCGGGTCGAGGTCCGCGCGCGGCTCACCGTCGCCGCCGACGGCCGCAACTCCGCGGTACGCCGCGAGCTGGGGTGGCAACCCCGCGAGTACGGGGCCCCGATGGACGTGTTGTGGTTCCGGCTGCCCCGACGCGAGAGCGACGGCTCCGGCCTGGAACTCAAGGTCGCCGCCGGCCGGCTGATGATCCTCATCGACCGGGGGGAGTACTGGCAGATCGCCTACATCATCCCCAAGGGCGGCTACGACGCCGTCGTCGCCGCGGGGCTGCCCGCCTGGCGCGACTCCGTCGCCGCGATCACCCCGATGTTCGCCGACCGCATCGGCGAGGTCACCTCCTGGGACCAGATCGCCATGCTGACCGTACGGGTCGACCGCCTCACCACCTGGCACGCACCCGGCGTGCTGCTCATCGGCGACGCCGCCCACGCCATGTCACCGATCGGCGGGGTCGGCATCAACCTCGCCGTCCAGGACGCGGTCGCCGCCGCCCGCATCCTGGCGCCACCCCTGATCGCCGGACGGCTGCGCGAACGCGACCTCGCCGCCGTACGCCGCCGGCGCCGCTTCCCGACCGCCGGCACCCAACTGGTGCAACGCGTCCTGCAGCGCGCCATCCTCGCCCCCGTGCTCGGTGCGACCGAACCCGTCGCGGCCCCGTTCCCGCTCAAGGTCGCCCGGCGGGTGCCGGCCCTGCGCCGGATCCCCGCCCGGTTCATCGGCACGGGCCTGCGTCCCGAGCACGCCCCGCCCGCCGGCTGACTCACACCCGCCAGACGGTCACGGCCTTCGTGTCCGCGTCCTCCAACGCCCGGTCCACCGGCACCCGGTAGTCGGCGACCCGGGTGAACCGCTCGCGCGGCAGGTACGCCCGCCCCGGGTCGCCCACGAACACCCGCGCGCCCCGGTCGCGGGCACGTTCCAGGAACGCCAGGAACCGCTCGGCCATCGCCCGGGAATAGAACACGTCCCCGGCGAACACCACGTCCGCCTCGCCGCCGTTGGTGTCGAGCAGGTCGGCGTGCACCACGTCCACCGCGTACCCGTTGGCGTCGGCGTTGAGGCCGATCGCCGCCGCGGCGTACGCGTCGATCTCGTTGGCGACCACCGACGAGGCACCCGCCGCGGCCGCGGCCACCGCGACCAGGCCGGACCCGGAGGCCACGTCGAGGACGGCCCGGCCGGCCACCACCTGCGGGTGCTCCAGCACGTAACGGGCCAGGCCGTGGCCACCCGCCCACGCGAACGCCCAGAACGGCGGCGGCGTGCCCGTCACCCCCAGGTGCGCCTCGACGGTCTCCCACAGCTCGATCGCGTCACCGGCCTGGTACAGGCGGATCGACGTCAGCCCCTCGACCGGACGCAACGTCGTGTGTGCGCGGACGAAGTCGGTCGCGGCCAGTGTCGTACCCACGCCACCGGACGCTACCGTGACGCCCACCCGCGCTCAGCCGCCCAGGGGTAGGTCGGCGGCGAAGTGGACTATGATCTCGCCGGCGTGCTCCGTGACCCGGCCGGTGGCGGCGAACCCGTGGCGCACGTACAGGCGCCGCGCGCGCACGTTCGTCTCGCCCGTCCACAGTTGCAGGCGCGCGTACCCGCGTCCGGCCGCCGCGCCGGCCAGGCCGCGCAGCACCTGCCCGCCCAGGCCCCGACCCTGGTGGTCCGGGTGGACGAACACCATCGCGACGTGACACAGGCCGGGCACCGGCGCGCCCTCACCGTCGTCGGCGCGGGCCGGCACGCCGACCGCCATCGCGACGACGCCCGCGTCCTCGACGGCCACGACGACGAGGCTGTCCGCCGCGCGCAGCTTCGCGG
>JAEZGP010000105.1 GCA_023437285.1 Actinomycetes bacterium
GGGCCCTCGAACGGCCGCTTCGCGTACCGGTCCTTCTTGAGTTCGGCGGCGAGGTCGAGGACGGCCGACTGCTCGGTCGGGCTCAGGTCGTCGTCGCGCAGGAAATGCCGGATCATGCCGTCTCCAGGGCTGCGGGCAGGGCGGCGACCAGGGCGTCGGCCTGCTCGGTCGTGATGATGAGCGGCGGGGCCAGCCGGATGACGTCCGGCTGGGCGGCGTTGGCCAGGAACCCGGCGTCGGCGAGGGCGGTGACGGCGGCCGGGGCGACCGGCTCGCGCAGCACGATGCCGAGCAGCAGCCCGGCGCCGCGCACGCCCTCGATCAACGGGTGGCCGAGCGCCTCGATCTCCCGGCGCAGCCGCTCCCCCACCTGCTTGACGTGGTCGAGCAGGTGCTCGGACTCGATGGTGTCGAGCACGGCGAGACCTGCGGCGCAGCAGACCGGGTTGCCGCCGAACGTCGTACCGTGCATGCCCGGGCCGAGCAGCGCGGTGGCGTCGCCGAACGCGGTGTCGGAGAACGCGATCATCGCCGACAGCGGCAGGCCGCCGCCGAGGCCCTTGGCGAGGGTGATGACGTCCGGGGCGACGCCCTCGGCCTGGTGGGCGAACCAGTGCCCGGTGCGGCCGATGCCGGTCTGCACCTCGTCGAGGACGAGCAGGGCGCCGTGCCGCTCGGTGATCTCCCGCGCCGCGCTCAGGTAGCCGGGGGGCGGGACCACCACGCCGCCCTCGCCCATGATGGGTTCGAGGATGACCATGGCGGTCTCTTCGGTCACGGCTGCGGCCAGCTCGTCGACGTCGCCGTACGGCACGTGGGTCACGGGGCCCGGCAGGGGCCGGAACGGGTCGACCTTCGCCGGCTGGCCGGTCAGGGCGAGCGCGCCCATCGTCCGCCCGTGGAAGGCCCCGGCCGCCGCGACGACGTGCTCGCGGCCGGTGCGCCGGGACAGCTTGAACGCGGCCTCGTTGGCCTCGGCGCCGGAGTTGGCGAAGAACACCTTGCCGGGCCGGCCGGCCAGCGACAGCAGCTTCTCGGCGAGCGTGACGGCCGGGGGCGAGGCGTAGAGGTTGGACACGTGGCCCAGCGTGGCGAGCTGCCGGGTCACCGCCTCGATGATCGCCGGGTGGGCGTGGCCGAGCACGTTGACGGCGATGCCGCCGAGGAAGTCCACGTACGACGTGCCGTCCTCGCCGGTCAGCGTGGCGCCGTCGCCGCGTACGAGGGCGACGTTCGGTACCCCGTAGTTCGGCATGACGGCGGCTTCCCACCGTTGGGTCAGGGAGGTCATGAGGGCACCACCATCGTTCCGAATCCTTCGTCGGTGAAAACTTCCAGCAGCGCCGAGTGGGGCACGCGGCCGTCGACCACGTGGGCGGCGGGCACCCCGCCGCGCACCGCGCGCAGGCACGCCTCCATCTTCGGCACCATGCCCGACTCGAGGGTGGGCAGCAGCACCTCCAGGCCGTCCGCGTCGATCTGCGACAGCATCACGGACTTGTCGGGCCAGTGCGGGTAGAGACCCTCGACGTCGGTCAGGACGATCAACTTGCGGGCGCCGAGCGCCACGGCCAGCGCGCCGGCCGCCGTGTCGGCGTTGAGGTTGTGCACGACGCCGTCGGCGTCGGGGGCGACCGTGGAGATGACCGGGATGCGGCCGGCCTCGATGAGGTCGGTGACCGCCTCGGCGTTGACCTCGGCCACGTCGCCGACGAGGCCCACGTCGACGGGCTCGCCGTCCACGAACGCGGGCCGGCGTACGGCCGTGAACAGCCCCGCGTCCTCCCCCGACATGCCCACCGCGATAGGCCCGTACCCGTTGAGCAGGCCGACGAGTTGGCGGCCGACCTGGCCGACGAGCACCATGCGGACCACGTCGATCGCCTCGGGCGTGGTGACCCGCAGGCCGCCGCGGAACTCGCTGTCGATGTTGAGCTTGCCCAGCATCGACGAGATCTGCGGGCCGCCGCCGTGCACGACGACGGGCTTGAGGCCCACGTACCGCAGGAAGACCAGGTCGGCGGCGAACGCCTTCTGCACCTCGGCGTCGAGCATGGCGTGGCCGCCGTACTTGACGACGATGATGCTGCCGTGGAAGCGGATCAGCCAGGGCAGGGCCTCGATGAGGGTGCTGGCCTTGCCCAGGGCGATGCCGAGGTCGCGGGTACGGGTGGCGGACCGGCTCATGTCGAGTACGCCGAGTTCTCGTGCACGTATCCGTGGGACAGGTCGTTTGTCCATATGGTGGCGGTCTCCTCGCCTGCGCCAAGGTCGATGAGCACGTGCACGTCGCGGCCGGACAGGTCTACCTTCGAGCGGTCGGCGGCGGCCTGGCCGCCCTTGCAGATCCACACATCGTTGACGGCCACGTCGACGTTGTCGGCGACGAAGTCGGCGTCGGCCGTGCCGGCGGCGGACAGGATGCGGCCCCAGTTGGGGTCGTTGCCGAACATCGCGGTCTTGAACAGGTTGGACCGGGCGACCGCGCGGCCCACGGTCACGGCGTCGACCTCGCTGGCCGCCGCGCGTACCTCGATGCGGATCTCCTTCGTGGCGCCCTCGGCGTCGGAGATGAGCTGCCGGCCGAGGTCGGCGAGCGCGGCGTACACCTGCTCGTAGAGTTCCTCGGGCGTCGGCTGGATGCCGCTCGCGCCGTTGGCCAGCAGCAGCACGGTGTCGTTGGTGGACATGCAGCCGTCGGAGTCGATGCGGTCGAGCGTCCGGGCGGTCGCGGCGCGCAGCGCCGTGTCCAGGGCCGCCGGGTCGGCCACCGCGTCGGTGGTGAGCACGCACAGCATCGTGGCCAGGCCCGGCGCGAGCATGCCCGCCCCCTTGATCATGCCGCCGACGCTCCAGCCCTCGCCCTGCGCGACCGTGGTCTTGGGGCGGCTGTCGGTGGTCATGATCGCCTCGGCCGCGGCCGGCCCGCCGTCGCGCGCGAGGTTCCGGACGGCCGCGTTGATGCCGGCGATCAGCTTGTCCATGGGCAGCCGTTCGCCGATCAGGCCGGTGGAGCAGACCGCCACGTCGGCCGCGCCGAGCACCGCCCGGCCCTTGGTGAGCTTGGCCGCCACGTGCTCGGCGGTGCGGTGGGTGTCCTGGAACCCGCCGGGGCCGGTGCACGCGTTGGCGCCGCCGGAGTTGAGCACGACCGCGCGGACGATGCCGGCGCGCAGCACCTGCTGGCTCCACAGCACCGGGGCGGCCTTGACCTTGTTGGTGGTGAACACGCCGGCGGCGGTCGCGTCGGGTCCGTCGTTGACGACGAGCGCCACGTCGGGCCCGCCGCTGGACTTGATGCCGGCGGCGACGCCGGCCGCCCGGAATCCCTTGGGATGGGTGACGCTCACGGGGCAACTCCCAGGGCGCTCAGGCCGGCCGTCTCCGGCAGGCCGCACATCAGGTTGGCGCACTGCACGGCCTGGGCGGCGGCGCCCTTGCCGAGGTTGTCGATGGCGGACTGCACGATGATCCGGCCGCTGTCGATGTCGACCGTGGCCTGCAGGTGGGCGGCGTTGGAGCCGTAGGTCGCGGCCGTGTGCGGCCAGGCGCCCTCCGGCAGCACGGTGACGAAGGGCTCACCGTCGTACGCCTTCGCCAGCGTCGCCCGTACCCCGGCGGCGTCGATGTCGCCGGTGGGTCGCATGGTGACCGTGGCCAGGATGCCGCGCGGCATCGGGGCCAGGATCGGGGTGAACGACAGGCTGCGGGCCCCCGTGGCCTGCTTGATCTCGGGTACGTGCTGGTGCGCGCCGACCTTGTAGCCCGACAGGTCGCCCATCACCTCGGTGGCGAGCAGGTGGGCCTTGAGGTTTCGGCCGGCGCCGGACGTGCCGGACGAAGCGACGACCACCACGTCGTCGGGGTCGGCCACGCCGGCCGCGATCAGCGGGGCGAGCGCCAGGGTCGTGGCCACGGCGTAGCAGCCGGTGTTGGCGACCCGGTCGGCCTGCTTGATCAGCTCGCGCTGGCCGGGCAGCTCGGGCAGCCCGTACGTCCAGGTGCCGGCGTGGGTGCCCCCGTAGTAGCGGGCCCACACCTCGGCATCGTGGAGCCGAAAGTCGGCACCCAGGTCGACGATCTTGGTGGTGGCCGGCAGCTGGGCGGCCACCACGGCGGACTCGCCGTGCGGCAGCGCGAGGAACACCAGGTCGGCGCCGGCGAGCGCGGCCGGCTCGGTCGGCGCGAAGGTGAGGCCCAGGCCGACCAGGTGCGGGTGCACGGAGTGCACCGGGGCGCCGGCGTTGCGGTGCGCGGTGGCCGCCACGATGTCGAAGGTCGGGTGCCCGGCGAGCAGGCGCAGCAGTTCGCCTCCCGCGTACCCGCTGGCCCCGACGACCGCCACCGCGATGCCCATACCGAGCACTCCCTCCGTTGTCCCGCTCGTGACTGTATCACTATGCACGAGATCGCAACAACATGCAGCCGGTTTGGGCGTCGCTTCCGTCGGTCTCCTCCGGTCGATCAGCGCGTCGGCAGAACATCTGTATTACCGTCGGACGCGTGAGCGCTCCTGAACGCGGCCCCCGGTACGAGCCGATGACACTGGCGGCGCTCGCCAACCTGCTGTCCACCGCCGACGACCATCTTCGCTGGCGCTTCGTCGCGGAATTCCTCGAGGAGTACCGGTGGGAGCCGGCCGCCGAACGCGCGCAGCTCCTCTCGCCCGAGCCTTCGCCGACCGGCGACGACCGATGGGACGTCTTCCTGGCCGCGCTGGCAGAGCACCTTGCGGCGCAGGACGGACGAGCCGCTCCCGACTGGGCACAGTCACGGTCGCTGCGACGCTTCTGGTTCCCGTTCAACACGCGCGCCGCCCGCGTCGACGCGATCGTGCACGCGCCGGCCGCCTTCCGGCGCCGTGGCGTATTCATCGCCACCCAGGAACTGGAGGTGGCGTGACGGACCCCGATCCGCTTCTGGTTCAATGCCGCCGAAGAGCACGGGAACGACCGGCGGAGGAGCGATGGGCACCTGGGGCCACGGCAATTTCGACAGCGACACCGCCGCCGACCATCTGTCGATCGTGACCGGTCGCCT
>JAEZGP010000116.1 GCA_023437285.1 Actinomycetes bacterium
GCCCCGGCCTGACCGCCCCGGCCGACGCCGCGCGTGCGGCCGCGTCGGTGCCCGGCCGCGTCGCATAAGCTCTCGCCATGCCGTTGGACGCCAGCCTGACCGGGAAGACGTATCCGCCCTCCCCGCCCTACGAGGTGGGCCGGGAGAAGATCCGGGAGTTCGCCGACGCGATCGGTGCGCCGGAGGCCGCCTATCGCGACGTGGCGGCCGCCAAGGAACTCGGACATCCGGACGTGATCGCACCCCCCACGTTCCCCGTGATCTTCAGTGGGACCATCAATGACACGCTGATCGCGGACACCGCGCTCGGGTTGGACTTCAGCCGCGTGGTGCACGGCGACCAGCGGTTCGCCTACGTTCGTCCCGTTCGGGCGGGGGACCGGCTGGTGTGCCGGGCCACGATCGAGGACATCCAGTCGCGGGTGGGCAACGACTTCATCACCACCCGGGGCGAAATTTCCACCGAGGACGGCGAGCCCGTCCTCACGCTGTGGTGCCGGCTCGTCGTGCGGGGAGCGTGACCGATGTTGGAACAGGGAACCCAGCTGCCCGTCCAGACGTACCAGGTCACCCGCGCGGACCTGATCCGCTACGCGGGGGCCTCGGGCGACTTCAACCCGATCCACTGGAACGACCGGGTGGCCACGTCGGTCGGCCTGCCCGGGGTGATCGCCCACGGGATGTTCACCATGGCCCTGGCGGGACGCGCCGTCACCGCCTGGACGGGCGACCCCGGCTCGATCGTCGAGTACAGCGTCCGGTTTGCCCGTCCCGTCGTGGTGCCGGACGACGACGAGGGGACGCGGGTTCAGGTGGCCGGGGTGGTGAAGGCCATCGACGAGGAGGGCCGCGCGCAGCTGGATCTTACGGTCACCTGTCAGGGTGAAAAGGTGCTCACCCAGGCGAAGGCGCTGGTACGCCAGGGGTGAACGGCCCGGGAGGGTGGCGGGTTGGGAGTTTGCGACACCTACCCGTACACTGGTCCGCCGTGGGGTGAGTGGCGTCTGTCTCGGTAGGTCGGGATAGAGGTTTCTCTCACCACGAAGGGGTGTGGCGCAATTGGTAGCGCAGCGGTCTCCAAAACCGCAGGTTGCAGGTTCGAGTCCTGTCGCCCCTGCGCCGAAGGCCTGCACACTGGTGCTAACGGGTCTTCACCGGCGCTGCCGACGTCCGTGAGCGCGGTGCGCTGGCAGCGGAGTTCCCGGTGATCGGGAGCGACATACCACCCGTGCCGGAGCGCTCAGCGAGTTAGATGCTGAAGCCGGCTGGAGACGAAAGTAGGACGACGTGGCCGAGAACAAGCGCCGCGGCGACGACGACCCGGCGGCCGAGGGCGCTGGCGGCGGCGACGCCGACCTTGAGGCGATGCTCGAGGAGACCGACGAGGAACCCGAGCAGGCTGAGAAGGCCGAGCGCAAGAGCGCTGTGGAGCCGTTCGAGAGCCGCAAGGTGAAGCCGGGCGAGAAGGGCCCGGGTCTTTTCGGGCGGTTTACCCGGTTCGTCCGCGAGGTCGTCGCCGAACTGCGTAAGGTCATCTGGCCGACCCGCAAGGAGCTGCTGACCTACACCAGCGTCGTTATCGTCTTTGTGGTGATCATGCTCAGCATCGTGGGCCTGCTCGACCTGGGCTTCGCCAAGGTGCTGCTGCTGATCTTCGGCGCTTAGTACGGAAACATGTATCTCCCGCCCGGTAGGGGCGGGAGTAGCAGGGAAGAGAGTCAGCGTGCCCGAGTACGACGAGACCGGCCAGACCGACACGATCGCCGAGCCGTCGGAGGGCGTCGAGGGGACGGTTGAGGCCGTTACCCCGGCCGAGCAGGTGTCGACGGTCGAGGCCGTCGAATCCGACGACGACTTCGACCCCGTCGCCGAGCTGCGCCAGAAGCTACGCTTCGCGCCCGGTGACTGGTTTGTCGTGCACTCGTACGCCGGCTACGAGAACAAGGTCAAGACCAACCTCGAGACCCGCATCACCAGCCTCGACATGGAGGACTACATCTACCAGGTCGAGGTGCCGACCCGGGAAGAGGTCGAGGTCAAGAACGGCAAGCGGACCCAGGTCCAGAACAAGGTCTTCCCGGGCTACATCCTGGTCCGCATGGAGCTGACCCCCGAGTCGTACTCCTGCGTGCGGAACACGCCGGGCGTCACCGGCTTCGTCGGCGCGACCGACCGCGCCGACCGGCCCGCGCCGCTGTCCCTCGACGAGGTGCTCAAGTGGCTCGCCCCCGCCGCCGAGACGGAGAAGAAGACCGCCAAGCCCGGCGTCAAGGTGCTCGACTTCGAGGTCGGCGACTCGGTCACCGTCATCGACGGCCCGTTCGCCTCGCTGCCCGCGACGATCAGCGAGATCAACGCCGACCAGCAGAAGCTCAAGGTTCTGGTCTCCATCTTCGGCCGCGAGACGCCGGTGGAGCTCAACTTCAACCAGGCTTCGAAGATCTGAGTACGGGCCACCGGCGGGCGTACTCCGTCGGTGCGTTACTCTGAAACGTCCGGCTATGCACGGCCGCTTTGGCGTGCCCACCGCACGGACAGCCACCATCCGCCCAGGATCAGGAAAGAATCATGCCTCCGAAGAAGAAGAAGCTCGTCAAGACCTTCACGCTTCAGCTGCCGGCAGGCCAGGCCACCCCGGCGCCGCCCGTCGGCCCGGCGCTCGGCCAGCACGGCGTCAACATCATGGAGTTCGTGAAGGCGTACAACGCGAAGACCGAGTCCCAGCGGGGCGACATCGTCCCGGCTGAGATCAGCGTCTACGAGGACCGTACGTTCACGTTCGAGCTGAAGACGCCGCCCGCCGCCCGGCTGCTGATCAAGGCCGCCGGTGTCCCGAAGGGCTCCGGTACGCCGCACACGGCCAAGGTCGGCTCGATCACGCAGGCTCAGCTGCGCGAGATCGCCGAGAAGAAGATGGCCGACCTCAACGCCAACGACGTGGACGCCGCCGCGAAGATCATCGCTGGTACCGCGCGTTCCATGGGCATCACCGTCAAGGACTGACCGTCCTCTTAAGCGTGGGAGGGGCACTTTCGCTGCCCCGACACAGACCACAGGAGAACTGACTCATGCAGCACAGCAAGGGCTACCGCACGGCGGCCGAAAAGATTGACAAGTCGAAGCTCTACGTCCCGCTTGAGGCGATCAAGCTCGCCAAGGAGACGACGACGACCAAGTTCGACGCCACCGTCGAGGTTGCCATGCGCCTCGGCGTCGACCCCCGCAAGGCGGACCAGATGGTCCGCGGCACGGTCAACCTGCCCCACGGCACCGGTAAGACCGCCCGCGTGATCGTGTTCGCCGCCGGCGCGAAGGCCGAGGAGGCCACCGCCGCGGGCGCCGACGTGGTGGGCAGCGACGACCTGGTCGCCCGCATCCAGGAGGGCTGGCTGGACTTCGACGCCGCGATCGCCACGCCCGACCAGATGGCCAAGATCGGCCGGATCGCGCGGATCCTGGGCCCGCGCGGCCTCATGCCGAACCCCAAGACCGGCACGGTGACCATGGACGTCACCAAGGCGGTCCAGGACATCAAGGGCGGCAAGATCACGTTCCGCGTCGACAAGCACTCGAACCTTCACCTGATCATCGGGAAGGCCAGCTTCACCGCCGAGCAGCTCGTCGACAACTACGCCGCCGTCCTCGACGAGGTCCTGCGCGCCAAGCCGTCCGCGGCGAAGGGCAAGTTCCTCAAGAAGGTCTTCGTGACCACCACGATGGGACCGGGCATCCAGATCGACCCGAACGTCACGCGCAACCTGCGCGAGACCTCGGAGTCCTGAGCGCCTCCCGTCGAGCCTCCGCAAAGGCCGCTCCCGCGTAGGGGGCGGCCTTTGCGCTGCCACTTCCCGGAGACGTGCACCCACCCGGGCAGTGTCCGGCCACGCGCGCGCATCTGGCGGTCTTCGGGCGGTGAAGCTCGCCTTGTGTGCACCTATGGCGAGAGGGAGGGCGCTGGGCCCCGCCTTGTGTGCACCTTTGGCGAGAGGGAGGGTGCCGGCCCCCGCCGTATGTGCGCATATGGCGGAGTGGCAGGCGCAGGGCCCTGCCTTTTGTGCGCATACGGCGAGCGCGGGGTGCCGAGCGTTGCCTTATGTGCACAAATGCTGGAGCGGGAGGTGCCAGACCCCGCCTTATGTGCACAAATGGCGGAGTGTGAGGTTCCAGGGCTCGCCTTATGTGCACAAATGGTGGAGCAGGAGATGCGGGACCCGCCGTATGTGCACAAAAGGTGGAGTGCGAGGTTCCAGGGCCCGCCCTATGTGCACAAATGGCGAGGGCGCCAAAGCGCCGGACGCGGACGCCGCGCGTCGAGCGAAGCATGCCCAGCGTCCGGCACGGAAGCCGCCGGACGCCCACGCCGGGGTGCCGCCGGACGCCCACGCCGGGGCGGCCGCCGGACGCATCCGCCGAGGTGGCAGCCGCCTGCCGGTCACCCCGATTTGGTGGTGCCGCTGCCAGCGCGTACTCTTATGGCGAAGTTCCAACCAAAGACCGCTGGTCACCGTGCCGCAAGCACGGTCGAAGGTCCTGTTGACGCAGGCGGCCCGCGCAGGATGGACGGTCAGCGTCAAGGCGCGATAAAGCGCCTGTCCCGCCCCGTGCGCCCTGCGCCGGGGCGTTTTCGTTGCCAGGGTCTTCGATGAACGGCCAGCCGAGCAGAGCAACGAAAGGAGGGACATGGCGGACAAGCCGGTTCGGGCCGATAAGGCCACCGCTGTCGCGGAGCTTACCGAGAGCTTCCGGTCGTCCACGGCGACCGTGCTGACGGAGTACCGGGGCCTCACGGTCGCGCAGCTCAAGCAGCTGCGGCGTTCGATGGGCGCCGAGACGACGTACGCGGTCGCGAAGAACACCCTCGCGAAGCGTGCCGCGACGGACGCGGGCATCACGGGCCTCGACGATTTGTTCACCGGTCCTACCGCGCTCGCCTTCGTGTCCGGCGATGTTGTTGAGGCGGCGAAGGGCCTTCGTGATTTCGCGAAGACCAACCCGCTCCTCGTCATCAAGGGCGGGGTCTTCGAGGGCAAGGCGATGACGGCGGACGAGATCCGCAAGCTCGCCGACCTCGAGTCCCGTGAGGTGCTGCTGGCCAAGCTGGCCGGCGCCATGAAGGGCAACCTCAGCAAGGCCGCCGCGCTGTTCCAGGCGCCGCTGGCCAAGACCGCCCGCCTGGCGGCCGCGCTGCAGGACAAGCGCGAGAAGGACCAGGCCTGACGGCCGGAGCCGTGGTTTCCGGTGAGGACCGGAAGGCCCATTGGCTCAGCCTGACGGCCGCAGCCGTGGTTTCCGGTGCGGACCGGAAGGCCCATCGGCTCAGCCTGACCTGGTCGGGCTCCCCAAGACTAGTGAGATTCAACGAAAGGAAGTCGCCATCATGGCGAAGCTGAGCACCGACGAACTGCTTGAGACCTTCAAGGAGATGACCCTCATCGAGCTCTCGGACTTCGTGAAGAAGTTCGAGGAGGTCTTCGAGGTCACCGCCGCGGCCCCCGTTGCCGTTGCCGCCGCTGGCGGCGGCGGTGGCGCCGCCGAGGCCCCCGCCGAGGAGGAGAAGGACGAGTTCGACGTCATCCTCGAGTCGGACGGCGGCAAGAAGATCAACGTGATCAAGGTCGTCCGCGAGCTGACCGGCCTGGGCCTCAAGGAGGCGAAGGACCTCGTCGAGGCCGCGCCGAAGGCCGTCCTCGAGAAGGCCAACAAGGAGACCGCCGACAAGGCGAAGGCGAAGCTCGAGGGCGAAGGCGCCAAGGTCACCCTCAAGTAGTTCCGCGCGTCGCGCGTCTGTGGGCGCCCTCCGTACGGGGGGCGCCCACAGTGTTCTTATCGTTGCTGTCGGGTTAAAGGATCATTGATTTGTCCCTGTTTGACCCGTCTCATAACCGTCACATGGTCCAGAGCCCTTGACGCGGCGCGATGAGCCATGCACGCTGAATCCGCAACGCCTTTCGGGGCGGTGCGACGGCCCCTCAGATCCACAGCACAGTTCACCGCTTGCACGGATCACGTGCCGCGGTCGCGGTCCACGGGAGTCGCCAGGTACGGATAGCGGAGGACGGGTCCGACGAAAATTCGGACACGTTTGGGAGCACGTGCGCGGGTGACTTGCCAGCGGGTAGCCCAGCGGCTACACTGCTAGTTTGCGCTGCCTCCTCATGTGGCCTCTGCCGGTACATGTCCTTTTATGGGCTATTTCCGAACGGGGTCTGTTGGGGTGCACGCGAAACGGCCGTTGCACCACAGGTCCTCGGAAGGACGCATCTTGGCAGCTTCCCGCCCTGCGAAGACCAGTCAATCAAGCGCATACGCTCCTCGCCGAATTTCTTTCGGCCGGATTACGGAACACCTGGAGGTGCCCAACCTCCTTGCCATCCAAACCGAGTCGTTCGACTGGTTGGTGGGCAACGACGCCTGGGCACAGCGGTGGGCCGGAGATCCGCACGCTCGGAGCGGGTTGGCTGAGATCCTTGACGAGATTAGTCCTATTGAGGACTTTTCTGGCACTATGTCCCTCTCCTTCAGCGCACCGCGCTTCGACGAGGTCAAGGCCTCGATCGAGGAGTGCAAGGAGAAGGACCTCACCTATTGCGCCCCGCTCTTCGTCACCGCCGAGTTCACCAACCACTCGACGGGTGAGATCAAGAGCCAGACGGTGTTCATGGGTGACTTCCCGATCATGACCCCGAAGGGCACGTTCATCATCAACGGCACCGAACGTGTCGTGGTGAGCCAGCTTGTCCGTTCGCCGGGTGTCTACTTCTCCAAGGAGCCCGACAAGACGTCCGACCGGGACATCACCACGGTGAAGGTGATCCCGAGCCGTGGCGCCTGGCTCGAGTTCGACATCGACAAGCGCGACACGGTCGGCGTCCGCATCGACCGCAAGCGCCGTCAGGCCGTCACTGTCCTGCTCAAGGCGATCGGTTGGAGCAACGACCGCATCCGCGAGCACTTCAGTTGGTCCGAGCTGATGATGACGACCCTCGAAAAGGATCACATCGCCGGCCAGGACGAGGCGCTGCTCGACATCTACCGCAAGCTGCGCCCCGGCGAGCCGCCGACGCGCGAGAACGCCCAGACCCTGCTCGACAACCTCTTCTTCAACCCGAAGCGGTACGACGTCGCGCGGGTGGGTCGCTACAAGTTCAACAAGAAGCTCGAGCTCGACCTGCCGATCACGACCGGGGTGCTGACGGAGGACGACATCGTCGCCACCGTGGCCTACCTGTGCCGGCTGCACGCCGGCGAGGAGGGCTACGAGGCCGACGACATCGACCACTTCGGCAACCGTCGCCTGCGCACCGTGGGTGAGCTGATCCAGAACCAGGTTCGGGTCGGCCTGTCCCGCATGGAGCGGGTGGTCCGGGAGCGGATGACCACGCAGGACGTCGAGGCGATCACGCCGCAGACCCTGATCAACATCCGTCCGGTGGTCGCGGCCATCAAGGAGTTCTTCGGTACGTCGCAGCTGTCGCAGTTCATGGACCAGACCAACCCGCTCGCGGGTCTGACCCACCGTCGCCGCCTGTCGGCGCTCGGCCCGGGCGGTCTGTCGCGTGAGCGCGCCGGCTTCGAGGTGCGTGACGTTCACCCGTCGCACTACGGCCGCATGTGCCCGATCGAGACGCCGGAAGGCCCGAACATCGGCCTCATCGGCGCGCTGTCCACGTTCGCGCGGGTCAACCCGTTCGGCTTCATCGAGACGCCGTACCGCAAGGTCGAAAACGGCAGGGTGACCGAGCAGATCGACTACCTCACCGCGGACGAGGAGGACCGGCACGTCATCGCGCAGGCGAACGAGCCGCTCAAGAGCGATGGCGAGTTCTCCAACGCACGCGTGCTCGTGCGCCGCAAGGGCGGCGAGGTCGACTACGTGACCCCGGACGCCGTGGACTACATGGACGTCTCGCCGCGCCAGATGGTGTCGGTCGCGACCGCCATGATCCCGTTCCTGGAGCACGACGACGCCAACCGCGCGCTCATGGGCGCCAACATGCAGCGCCAGGCCGTACCGCTGGTCAAGGCGGAGTCGCCGCTGGTCGGTACGGGCATGGAGTACCGGGCGGCGGTCGACGCCGGTGACGTGGTCGTCGCCGAGGTCGCCGGCGTGGTCGAGGACCTGTGCGCCGACTACGTGACGGTGCACCAGGACGACGGCCACCGTCGCACGTACCTGCTGCACAAGTTCCGGCGGTCGAACGCCGGCTCCTGTGTCAACCAGAAGCCGGTGGTGTTCGAGGGCGACCGGGTCGAGGCCGGCCAGGTCATCGCGGACGGTCCGTGCACCGACGAGGGCGAGATGGCGCTCGGGCGAAACCTGCTCGTGGCCTTCATGACCTGGGAGGGGCACAACTACGAGGACGCGATCATCCTGTCGCAGCGCCTCGTGCAGGAGGACGTCCTCACCTCGATCCACATCGAGGAGCACGAGGTCGACGCCCGCGACACCAAGCTCGGTCCCGAGGACATCACCCGCGACATCCCGAACGTCAGCGAGGAGATGCTCGCCGACCTCGACGAGCGCGGCATCATCCGCATCGGCGCCGAGGTCGTTCCCGGTGACATCCTGGTCGGCAAGGTCACGCCCAAGGGCGAGACGGAGCTGACCCCGGAGGAGCGGCTGCTGCGCGCGATCTTCGGCGAGAAGGCCCGCGAGGTCCGTGACACGAGCCTCAAGGTCCCGCACGGCGAGTCGGGCACGGTCATCGGCGTGCGTACGTTCTCCCGCGAGGAGGGCGACGAACTGCCGCCGGGCGTCAACGAGCTGGTCCGCGTCTACGTCGCCCAGAAGCGCAAGATCCAGGACGGCGACAAGCTCGCCGGCCGGCACGGCAACAAGGGCGTCATCTCCAAGATCCTTCCGGTCGAGGACATGCCGTTCCTGGAGGACGGCACCCCGGTCGACATCGTGCTCAACCCGCTCGGCGTGCCGAGCCGGATGAACATCGGCCAGGTCCTCGAGACCCACCTCGGGTGGGTGGCGAAGACCGGCTGGAAGGTCGAGGGCGAGGACGCCGCGTGGAAGTCCGCGCTGAAGGCGATCAACGCGCACGAGTCCGAGCCGGACACGAACGTGGCGACGCCGGTCTTCGACGGAGCCAAGGAGGAGGAGATCAGCGGCCTGCTGGCCTCCACCCTGCCGAACCGCGACGGCACCCAGATCGTGGGTTCGGCCGGCACGGCGCGCCTGTGCGACGGCCGCAGCGGCGAGCCGCTGCCGGACCCGATCGCGATCGGCTACATCTACATCCTCAAGCTGAACCACCTGGTCGACGACAAGATCCACGCTCGCTCGACCGGCCCGTACTCGATGATCACGCAGCAGCCGCTGGGTGGTAAGGCGCAGTTCGGTGGCCAGCGGTTCGGCGAGATGGAGTGCTGGGCCATGCAGGCCTACGGCGCCGCGTACGCGCTGCAGGAGCTGCTGACCATCAAGTCCGACGACGTCCTCGGCCGGGTCAAGGTCTACGAGGCCATCGTCAAGGGCGAGAACATCCCGGAACCCGGCATTCCGGAGTCGTTCAAGGTTCTGCTCAAGGAGCTGCAGTCGCTCTGTCTCAACGTCGAGGTCCTCTCCAGCGATGGGGTGGCCCTGGAGATGCGCGAGACCGACGACGAGGTCTTCCGGGCCGCGGAGGAGCTGGGCATCGACCTCTCCCGGCGCCCGAACGAAGGCGTGATCAGCGTCGACGAAGTCTGATCGGGACCGGTCCGGGTCGCCACGGCGGCCCGGACCGCAGCCCCTCCTGAACCACCAGACGAGCTACTGAGATTCGAGGGATAGCCGAAGTGCTCGACGTCAACTTCTTCGACGAGCTCCGCATCGGTCTCGCCACCGCGGACGACATCCGTCAGTGGTCGCACGGCGAGGTCAAGAAGCCGGAGACCATCAACTACCGCACCCTCAAGCCCGAGAAGGACGGCCTCTTCTGCGAGAAGATCTTCGGCCCCACCCGGGACTGGGAGTGCTACTGCGGTAAGTACAAGCGGGTCCGCTTCAAGGGCATCATCTGCGAGCGCTGTGGCGTCGAGGTGACCCGGGCGAAGGTCCGCCGTGAGCGCATGGGTCACATCGAGCTGGCCGCGCCGGTCACCCACATCTGGTACTTCAAGGGCGTCCCGAGCCGGCTGGGCTACCTGCTCGACCTCGCCCCCAAGGACCTCGAAAAGATCATTTACTTCGCTTCGTACGTGATTACGAGCGTGGACACCGAGGCGCGCCAGCGCGACCTCCCCACGCTGGAAGCGGAGATCATCGCGGAGAAGCGGCACGCCGAGAACGGCCGCGACGCCGAGATCGAGAAGCGGGCCGCCAAGCTGGAGGCCGACCTGGCCGAGCTTGAGGCCGAGGGCGCCAAGAGCGACGTGCGCCGCAAGGTCAAGGAGGCTGGCGAGCGGGAGATGCGCCAGATCCGCGACCGGGCCCAGCGCGAGGTCGACCGGCTCGACGAGGTGCTCGACACCTTCCGCAAGCTCGACTCGAAGCAGCTCATCACCGACGAGCTGCTCTACCGCGAGCTGCGCGACCGCTTCGGCGAGTACTTCACCGGCCACATGGGCGCCGAGGCGATCAAGTCGCTGGTGGAGAACATGGACCTCGACGCCGAGGCCGAGAACCTGCGCGAGACCATCCGTACGGGCAAGGGCCAGCGCAAGATCCGTGCCCTCAAGCGCCTCAAGGTGGTCGCCGCGTTCCTCAACACGACCAACTCGCCGCTCGGCATGGTCCTCGACTGCATCCCGGTCATCCCGCCGGACCTGCGGCCGATGGTCCAGCTCGACGGTGGCCGGTTCGCCACGAGCGACCTCAACGACCTGTACCGCCGGGTCATCAACCGCAACAACCGCCTCAAGCGTCTGATCGACCTCGGCGCGCCCGAGATCATCGTCAACAACGAGAAGCGGATGCTGCAGGAGGCCGTCGACGCGCTGTTCGACAACGGCCGCCGCGGTCGCCCGGTGACGGGCCCCGGCAACCGTCCGCTGAAGTCGCTGTCCGACATGCTCAAGGGCAAGCAGGGCCGGTTCCGCCAGAACCTGCTCGGCAAGCGCGTCGACTACTCGGGCCGTTCCGTCATCGTCGTCGGCCCGCGGCTCAAGCTGCACCAGTGCGGCCTGCCCAAGCAGATGGCGCTGGAGCTGTTCAAGCCGTTCGTGATGAAGCGCCTGG
>JAEZGP010000169.1 GCA_023437285.1 Actinomycetes bacterium
ACGCCCGTCGGCTCGGCAAGGCGGTCATGATGGGCGAGTACGGCTGGCAGGACAAGGCGACCCGTGCCCCGGTCTACAAGGAGTGGATGGACGCGTTCGCCCGCAACGGCGGCAACGGCGCGCTCTATTGGATGCTCGCCGACCAGCGCGACGGCGGATCGCTGTACCCGGACTACGACGGGTTCACCGTCTACTGCCCGAGCCCGGGTTGCCTGCTGCAGACCAACCTCGCCAAGGCGATGGCCGCCAACCAGATCTGGCCGCAGTTCCCACCGGTCGCCGACGACGACTCCACCATCGTCGAGTCGGGCCAGGCCGCGACGCTCAACGTGATCGCCAACGACATCGCGTACCAGGCGAAGATCCGCCCGTACTCGGTGGACCTGGACCCGGCCACGGCCGGCCGGCAGGCGAGAAGGACGGTGGCCGGCGGCACCTTCGCGGCCGGCGCCACCGGCACGGTGACGTTCACCCCGGCGGCGGGCTTCGCGGGCAAGGCCTCCGTCACCTACACGGCCACGGCCACCAACGGCGCCGTGTCCAACCCGGCCACCATCTCGGTCGAGGTCAAGCCGGACCCGGACGCCGCGTGGGTGATCTACTCGTTCGAGAACGGCACCGACGGCTTCGCCCCGGCGAGCTGGACGCCGGACGCGGCCACGGTGACGCGGCAGTCCGACTTCGCCACCAACGGCGCGCACGGGGTACGGGTCGTGGCCAACGCGGCCGACGGCGGGGCGTGGGTGGGCGTCACCCCGGCGCCGGCGCTGGACCTGTCGGGCCGGACGAAGATCTCCTACGACCTCCGGACGGGCGACGTGGGCACCTCGACCGAGATCGTCCTGCAGCTCGGCAACTCGTGGACCTGGTGCCAGCAGAACTCGTGGGCATGGGTCGACGCGAACACCACGACCACGGTGAGCGCCGACCTGTCCGCCTTCACCGGATGCGACGTCAACATCAATGATGTCCGGGCCGTCTATCTGTGGTTCGGTAACGGCACCTTCGACATTGACGCGGTACGAGTGGAGTAGCCAGTGGCATACCGGGACCTGCACGACGGCTGGACGCTGCACGCGGTCGGGGACACGCCGGTGCCGGTGGCGGGGGTACCCGCCGCCGTGCCGGGGTGCGTGCACACCGACCTGCTGGCGGCGGGCCTCATCGACGACCCGTACCTCGACGCCAACGAGCTGGCGCTGGCCTGGATCGGGCGGACCGACTGGCGCTACGAGACCACGTTCGTGTGGTCCGGCGGCGGTGCCGAGCGCGTCGAGCTGGCCTGCGCGGGCCTGGACACGGTCGCCGAGGTGGTGGTCAACGGCACGGTGGTGGGCCGCACCCGCAACCAGCACCGGTCGTACCGCTTCGACGTCACCGCCGTGCTGCGTCCCGGTGCCAACACGATCGCCATCACGTTCACGTCGGCGTACGCGTACGCCGAGGCAGTACGCGACGCGCTGGGTGAGCTGCCCAACGCGTACCCGCAGCCGTTCAACTTCATCCGCAAGATGGCCTGCAACTTCGGCTGGGACTGGGGCCCCACCCTCGTCACGGCCGGCATCTGGCGGCCCATCGGGCTGCACGAATGGAGCACCGCCCGGCTGGCGCGGGTGCGTCCGCACGTCACCGTCGACCCGGACGGCACCGGCCGGATCGCGGTGCACGTGGATGTCGCCCGCGCCGGTGGGGACGTGCCGCTGCTGGTCACGGCCCGCCTCGGCGAGCACAGCGTGACCGGCAAGGTGGCCGACGACGCGGCGGTGGTCGAGCTGGTCGTGCCGCAACCGGAGCGCTGGTACCCGCGCGGGTACGGCGAGCCGGCCCTGCACGAGCTGACCGTGAGCCTCGCCACGGCCGACGGGACCGCGCTCGACGACTGGCGCCGGCGCGTCGGCTTCCGCACGGTCGAGCTGGACACCAGCCCCGACGAGGTCGGCGAGCGGTTCGCCATCGTCGTCAACGGCGAACCGATCCAGGTCAAGGGCGCCAACTGGATCCCGGACGACTGCTTCCCGAGCCGGGTGGACCGCGACCGCTACGCCGCGCGCATCGCCCAGGCGACCGGGGCGAACCTCAACCTGCTGCGGGTGTGGGGCGGGGGACGCTACGAGAGCGAGGACTTCTACGAGCTGTGCGACGCCGCCGGGGTGCTCGTGTGGCAGGACTTCCTGTTCGCCTGCGCCGCGTACCCGGAGGAGGAGGTGCTCGCGACCGAGGTCGAGGCGGAGGCCCGCGAGCAGGTGGCGCGGCTCATGCCGTATCCGAGCCTGGTGCTGTGGAACGGCAACAACGAGAACATCGAGGGCTGGTATTCCTGGGCGGGCTGGCGGGCCGCGCTGGCCGGCCGCACGTGGGGCGCCGGGTACTACCTGGACCTGCTGCCCCGCATCGTGGCCGAGGTCGACCCGACCCGCCCGTACTGGCCGGGCTCGCCGTACAGCGGCAGCCTGGACCGCGACCCGCTCGACGACCGGTACGGCACCAAGCACATCTGGGACGTGTGGAACCGCCGCGACTACACCGCCTACCGCGACTACGTGCCGCGGTTCGCGGCCGAGTTCGGCTACCAGGCGCCGCCGACGTACGCGACGCTGCGCCGGGCCGTCTCCGACTCCCCGCTCGCGCCGGACTCGCCGGGCGTCGTGCACCACCAGAAGGCCGACGACGGCAACGGCAAGCTCGAGCGCGGCCTGGCCCACCACTTCGGCCGCCCCGCCGACTTCGACGAGTGGCACTACCTCACGCAGGTCAATCAGGCCCGCGCGCTGACGTTGGGCATCGAGCACTTCCGGTCGCACTGGCCGGTCTGCACCGGCACGGTGATGTGGCAGCTCAACGACTGCTGGCCGGTGACCTCGTGGGCCGCGGTCGACGGCGACGGGCGCCGCAAACCCCTCTGGTACGCGCTGCGCCGCGCGTACGCCGAGCGGCTCCTCACGGTCGCGCCCCGCGACGGCGGCCTGGTCGTGGCGGTCGTCAACGACACCGCCACCCCGTGGCCGGCGCGGGTGAGCCTGGCGCGCCGGTCGCTGGCGGGGGAGCGGCTGGCCGGGCATGAGGCCAGCGTACGGGTGCCGGCGCGGTCGGTGCGGCTCGTCGCGGTGCCCGAGCGGCTCGCGCACCCCGACGACCCGGCGCGCGAACTGCTGGAGGTCGCCTGCGACCAGGGCCGGCGCTCGCTGTGGTTCTTCGCCGAGGACCGCGACATCGACTACCCGGCCCCGGACCTCGTCACGCACGTGAGCCCCGCCCCCGGCGGTGTGATCGTGACCGTGACGGCCCGCACCCTTGTGCGCGACCTGGTGGTGCAGGCCGATCGCGTGCACCCGGCCGCGACCGCGGACGACGCGCTGATCACGCTGCTGCCGGGGGAGACCACGCGGCTGCGGGTCAGCGCAGTGGGCGTCGCCGACGCGGCGGCGTTGACGTCGGCACCCGTGCTGCGCTGCGTCAACGATGCCGGCCGCGGCTGAACCTACGCGGAATACCGGCGTACGAGGTGGGTGTCCAGGACGATCCCGATCGGCGGCGCGCCGCCGATCGCGTTGATGAGCACCGACGCCATCTGCCGGCCCATCTCCTCGGCCGGCACGTCGACGGTGGTCAACGCGGGCACGGTGTGCTGGGCGAGTAGCGAGTTATCGAACCCGACGACGGAGACCTGCTCGGGCACCGAGCGCCAGCCGCGCAGCCCGCGCAGGGCGCCCGCGGCCATGGTGTCGGAGCCGGCCACCACGGCGTCGAGGTCGGGCCGCACGTTGAGCAGGTGCCGGACGGCGGCGGCGCCGCTGTCGTCGCTAAGGTCACCGTAGGCCACCAGGTCGGGGTCGAACGGGATGCGCGCCTGGGCGAGCGCCTCGCGGTAGCCGCGCAGGCGCGCTACGCAGAACCCCAGGTGCTGCGGCCCGGCGATCATCGCGATGCGCCGGCGTCCCGTCGCGAGGAGGTGGCGCACCGCCAGCCGGGCGCCGCCCGCGTCGTCGATGTCGACGTAGCTGGTCAGGTCGGGACCCACGTGCCCGGCGGCGGAGGCCTCGGCGGTCAGCGACCGGCCGGCGACCACGGTCGGCAGGCCGCGCTGCGACAGCGCCTGCGGCAGCGGGTCGCTGTGGTGCAGCGACAGCAGCAGTACGCCGTCGACGTGGTCGCCAGTGAGGTAGTAGCCGATGCGGGCCCGCTCGGCGGCGGACTGCGCGAAGGCGATCCACAGGTGCAGGTTGGTCTGGCCGAGGACGCCGGACACGCCGCGGATCACGCGGGCGAACCACGGGTCGCCGAACACGCGCCGCTCGGGTTCGAAAGCGACCAGCGCGATGGAGTCGGTACGGTGGGTGACCAGCGACCGGGCGGCCACGTTCGGGATGTAGCCGAGGTCGGCGGCCGCCTGCTCGACGAGTTCCCGCGACGCGTCGCTGACCTGCGCCGAGCCGTTGAGGACCCGCGACGCCGTCGCCCGGGCCACGCCCGCGCGAGCCGCGACCTGGTCGAGCGTGGGACGGCCCGACGAGCGGGAGCGCCCGTTCGTCATTACCGTCCCCCTCCCGCTCGGCATGGCCCCCGGTGGCCCTGCCCGTGTGCTCCCCGGTGCCCAGCGTAATGGTCGACGTCTCCCGTTACGCCGTGGTGTCCCCTGCTGAGGCGACCGGTAAAGACCTTCCCGGCGTATGCGCGTCAAACGCCATAGGCCTGCAAAAACGATGACGTTCCCGCCGGTTGCGGCGGCCCGGCAGCCGGCGCCTGCAGCGAACAAGAGCCGCGGCGGGCCGCGAAGGTTCCATACCGATCGTCCGCGCCGCCGGCGCCCCGCACCGCTGGTCACGGACCGTATCGAAACAAATACGGATATCGCTGTGACGTGCGCCACGCTCCTTCGGGTACCGGCCCGTCCGCGTGCTCGATAGGTTGCCCACAACGCCCAGGAAGGATCATGTTATGGCGCTGTCGGACATGCCCTTGGCGCAACTGCGTGCCTACGCGCCGGACCGCGAGGAGCCGGCCGACTTCGACGAGTTCTGGGCGACCACCCTCAAGGAGGCCCGCGCCCACGACGGCGACGCCGTCTTCACCCCGTACGACTCGGGCCTGGTCACCGTCGAGGTGTACGACGTGACGTTCCCGGGGTTCGCCGGTGACCCCATCAAGGGCTGGTTCCTCGTGCCGGCCGGCGCCACCACGGCTGGGCGCCGCCTGCCTGCCGTCGTCACCTACATCGGGTACGGCGGGGGACGCGCGCTGCCGCACGACTGGCTGCTCATGCCCAGCGCCGGATACGCCACCCTCGTCATGGACACCCGGGGCCAGGGCAGCGGCTTCCAGTTCGGCGACACCCCCGACAACCCGCACGGCCCGATCGACCCCGCGTTCCCGGGCGTCATGACGCGCGGCGTGCGCGACCCCCGGTCGTACTACTACCGCCGGCTCATGACGGACGCGGCCCGCGCCATCGACGCCGCCCGCGCCCACCCGCTCGTCGACCCCGACCGGGTCGCCGTCGCCGGCGCCAGCCAGGGCGGCGGCCTCGCCCTGGCCGCCGCGGGCCTCGTGCCCGACGTGGCCGCCGCGCTGATCGACGTGCCGTTCCTGTGCCACTGGCGGCGCGCGCTGGACATCAGCGACGAGTTCCCGTACCAGGAACTGGTCAGTTACCTGCGCATCCAGCGCGACCGGGTCGAGGAGACCTTCACCACCCTGTCCTACGTGGACGGCGTCAACCACGCGGCCCGTGCGCGGGCCACCGCGCTGTTCAGCGTCGCGCTCATGGACTCGGTCTGCCCGCCGTCGACCGTGTTCGCCGCCTACCACCACTACGCCGGGGACAAGGACATCTCCGTGTGGCCATACAACGGTCACGAGGGCGGCCAGACCCACCAGGCCCGCGAACAGCTCGCTTTCCTCGCCCGTACGCTCGGCGGCTGACGCCGCGGATTACCCCGCGGTGAGGGCGTCCGCCACGCCGGTCTCCTGGCGGCCCAGGTGCACGGGGTCGCGGCCGGTGACCACGTCGACGACCGCCTTCACGCACGCGCCGTACTCGCGGGTGGCGCTGATCCGCCACGGGTTCGTGAACCGCTTGACGGTCTCGTCGCCGACGCCGTCCACGTCGAGGCCGAGCCGGCGGCACAGCGTCACCGCGCGGGGCAGGTGATAGGTCTGCGTGACGACGATGGCCCGCTGGACGCCGAAGATCCGCGACGCCCGGGCGCACGAGTCGTACGTGTCGAAGCCGGCGTAGTCCAGCACGATCTTCGTGTCGGGTACGCCGTGCGCGATGAGCCACGCGCGCATCGCGCCGGGTTCGTCGTACTCCCAACGCATGTGGTCACCGGAGAGCAGGAGCACCTTCACCTTGCCGGCGGCCAGCAGCCGGCGGGCGATCTCCAGGCGCGCGGCGAGGAACGGCGACGGTTGGCCGTCCGGGGCGACCGGCGCAGCCGGCACGTCGCGCTCGGTGTAGAGGTGTCCGTCCGCCGCGTTTCTGATCCAGATGACGCTGCCCACCATGGTCAGCGCGCCGAACGTGACGCCGAGCATGGCCACAAGGGCGGCCAGCCGCCAGGTGCGTCGGCGCCGCCACCAACGCTTCTTGTCGTCGGACACACGCCACATGATTCCACGCGGCGACCATGGGAGGAGCCCGGGACGTGTCCAGTCCCGGGCCCCAACTTTGCCGCCCATTTGCGCGTGCCAACGGCGTTTAAGCAGGTGGATCAGTTTGATCGCCCTGTGCTTTGCCATTGAGCCACCGCCGCGTGTTGGAGCGGCGGGTGGGAGTCGAACCCACATCTCAGAAGCGGGGTTCCACCTGCGGTCGAGATGGCACTCGGCGGCGAATGCTGAACCTGGAGCGAGAGTCTGATGTTGAGGTGGCTGCCTCTGCCGGTTTGGGCTACCCCCGCGCGCTGTGTGCGGGGGGCGGGAGTCGAACCCGCACTGTCACCACGTCGTCAGGCTGAACGTTTCAGTTTCAGCTTCTGCGCTTTCGCGCACCCCCGTCGCTCCCGACGGGGGAGTCCTTGGTTAGCCGAAGATGTAGCTGAGCACCGCCTCGCCCGCCTTGCGGTCGACCGCCTCCACGCCGTTGGCCTCCTCGCGGGCGAACTTCACCGCCTGCTGCAGCTTCTCCACCCGCTCCAGCAGCTCGGAGATCCGCTTGGCGGGCAGGGCGCCGGAGAACTTCACGGTCGTCCAGTAACCGATTGCCATGTCCTCGTAGTACACCTCCACCTGGGCCGGGTGCTTCTCCGTCGCCTCGGCCTTCACGTGGTTGCGCGGCACCCTCTTCGTGCGGATGGTACGCACCGGCTCGGTCGACCAGCAGTCGGCGGAGTCGTTGAACACCCACGACTCGGCGGCGTCGAGCACCGGCAGCTTCTTGACGAAGGTGTGCAGGTCGGTGAGCTGCTTCTCCAGGAACAGCAGGTACGGCACCGGCACGTCGGACAGCAGCGTGCGGCCGTCGACGACCACATCGGCCACCGCGACCCGGTTCGTCGCGTCCTTCGTCGCGGTCACGTCGAACAGTCGGGTCAGGGTCGCCGTGACCTGCCGGATCACCTCCTCCGCGCGTACCTGCACCTTCGTGGACTCGGGTGGCAGCTGCTCGCCCTCCTCGTCCTTCGGCTGGTACGTGCGCGCGATGCCCGACAGCAGCGCGGGCTTCTGCACGGCGTGGTGCGCCTCGGTCAGCTCCTGCAGCGACCGGCTCTTGACGCCCTTCTCCACGGCGATGATCTGGTTCAGCTTCGGCATCATGTCCCTTCCGACCGGTGCACCGTAGCGATGTGGGTCAAGGGGAGGCAACCATGATTCACGCGCTGAGGCGGGTTGCGGCCGGCGGTGACTCACCTGGGAGTCGGCAGGTCCATCGAGGCGAGCTTGGCCGGGTCGCTCACGACCGCGATGCCGGCGATCTGACCATTCACGACGGTGAACGCGGCGACCGAGAGCGGGGTACCGTCAGCGCGCCAGGACGCGATGCCGGGCTGGCCGTTGACGAGCGCTGCTCGCGCCCACGCGGCTGTGGCAGCGAACCGCTGCGCGCCGGCGGCGATCCTGGTGGCGCCGAGGATCACGACCACGCCATCGGCGCCGTCGACGGTCAGCCTCACCTCGGGGTCGAGGACGCGCAACAGCCCTTCGAAGTCGCCGTGGCGAGCCGCCGCCAGGTATGCCTGGACCACCTCCTGCTGCTCGCGCCGGGCGACCGTCGGCCGCGCGGCCCCGCGTACCTTCTTGCGGGCGCGGCTGGCGAGCATCTTGGCCGCGTCGGCGGACTTGCCGAGGATCTGTCCGATCTCATCGAACGGCACCGCGAACAGGTCGTGCAGCACGAACGCTAGCCGCTCGCTCGGCTTGAGCGACTCGAGGACGACGAGCAGCGCGAGCCCGACCGAGTCGGCGAGCTCCACGTCGTCTTCCGGTGCGGGGCCGTTGTCGACCGTCACCACGAACTCGGGCAGACCGCTGTCGTAGGACGCCTCCGGGCGGGCCTGGCGCGCGCGCAGAACATCCAGGCTGATCCGGCCGACCACCGTGGTCAGCCAGCCCGCCAGGTTCTCGATGGTCTCCGCGTCCTGGCGGGCGAGCCGCAGCCAAGCCTCCTGGACCACATCCTCGGCATCGGCGTGCGACCCGAGCATGCGATAGGCGACCGCGCGCAGCCGGTCGCGCTGAGCCTCAAACGCCTCGGCCACCAGGTTCGTCCGGCTGGTGTCAGTCACCTCGTCAGTTTCCTTGGCGCGGCTGGCGCAGCGAGATCCGGTTGCCGTCCGGGTCCACCGCCTCGATGCGAACACCGAACTCGTAGTCCACCGGTTCTTGCTCGTGGAAGGTCACGCCTCGTTGGCGCAGGACCTCGAAGTCCTTGCGCAGGTCGTCCGACTCCAGGAAGAGCGGACCGGGCGTGATGCCCGGCTCGACCGGTTGTCCTGCGGCCGGCGGATGCGACCAAAGAAGGATCTTGACGGGGCTGTCGGCAACGCCCACGGTGAGGAAGCGTCCATTCGGCCCGGTATGGTCGATATGCTTTTCCAGGCCGAGCCCCTGCGTGTAGAACTTCAACGCGCGGTCCTGATCGGTCACGTAGACCGTCACATACATGATGTTCCTCAGCATCCCGCTCTCCACTTCGACGCTTGGCTGTTGCCCCTATGACGGAAGTCGGCGGGAAGAGGTAACAGGCGCCGGAGAGTCTGCTGCTGAGGAAACGCGGGGACGCGTCCGATTCTGCGAGACGTGGTACTCCGAGTGTCACGCCTTCGGCGTGACCGGCTTCAGGGCCGATATCGCCGGACCCTGCAGGACCTCGCCGTCGACGCCGAACCGCGAACCGTGACACGGGCAGTCCCACGTACGCTCCGCGTCGTTGAAGCCGACGACGCAGCCCTGGTGCGTGCAGGTGGCCGACACCAGGTGCAGTTCGCCGTCGTCGTCGCGGAAGGCGGCCGTGCGGGTGCCGTCGACCGACACGACCGCGCCCTGCCCGGGTGCCAGCTTGTCCACGGTGGTGTCGGGCGAGCCGATCCGCTCACCCACCAGGTTCTTGGTCACCGTGAACGCGTTGCGGGCCAGGCTCGGCGCCTCCTTCAGCGGGTGCAGCCGGCGCGGGTCGTAGAGGCCTGCCCACGGCGGCTCCGCGTCGCCGGTGATGCGGGCGGTCAGCAGGGCGCCGGCCATCATCGCGTTGGTCATGCCCCAGGCGCCGAACCCGGTGGCGACCCACACGTGGTCGTGGCCGGGGTACGGGCCGACGAACGGTACGCCGTCGGTGGCCGTGTAGTCCTGCGCGGACCAGCGGAAGTCGGCGGAGGCGGCGGGGAAGTGGGTCGTCATCCACTCCGTCAGCCGGGCGTAACGCTCGTCGACGCCGGACTCGCCCGGCTTGTACGTCTCGCCGGTGACGATCAGCAGTCGCTGCCCACCCTCGTACGGCGCGGTGCGCACGGACCGGTCGTCGTCGACGCCGAGGAACATGCCGCCCGGGTCGGCCGACGCCGGGATGGCCGCGGCGACCACCAGTTCCCGTTTCGTGGTCAGCCGCGCGAACAGCTCCGGCCGGTCCCAGACGGGAAAGCCCGTCGTGATGACGACGTCCGGCGCGGACACGCCGGCCCCGGAGGTCACCTTCACGTGGCCCTCGGCGAACTCCACCACCCGGCTGTCCTCGAACACCCGGGCGCCGAGCCGGATCAGGTCCTCGGTGAGCGCCAGGAGGAACTTGCGCGGGTGGAACTGTGCCTGCCCGCTCACGCGCACCGCCCCGGCGACCGGGTACGGCAGCGGCGTCGTGGTGACGAACGTGGCCGGCAGGCCGGCCTCGGCGGCGGCGCGGGCCTCCCGCTCCAGCGACTGCGCGGCGTCGTCGTCGACGGCGTACGTGTACGCGTCGCGGGTCTCCCATTCGCAGTCGGCGCCGAGCGTCCGCGCGGCGGCCGCCATGCGGGCGAGGGCATCGGCCTGCGACTGGGCGTAGAGGGCGGCCCGGTCGCCGAGGTCGGCGTACTTGGCGCCGTGCAGCGCGGTCACCTTGGCGGTCGTGTTGCCGGTGCTGGCCTCCGCGATCCGGCCGGCCTCCAGCACGACGACGCGGCGGCCGGCCCGGGCCAGCTCCCACGCCGTGCACAGGCCGGCGATGCCGCCGCCGACGACCACCACGTCGGCGGTCAGGTCATCACGCAGCGCGGGGTACTCCCCGCGCGGGGTCGTTCGCAGCCAGTAGGACGTCACCGGGTCGGCTTACCCCTGCGTGCCCGTGTCAAACGGTGTGGGGCTTACCCACGGGGAGAAGGCGCAGCCGCACCTGGGTGATGGCGCGGCCGGCGACCTGGGTGATCTCGGCGGTGAACCGGGGGAAGGTCACGATCTCGCCGGGGGCGGTCGGGATGTGGCCGAGGCGGTCGAGGAGCAGGCCGGCGACGGTGGTGTAGTCGGCGTCGGCGATGGTGTCCGTGTCGATGCCGAGGTCGGGCAGGTCGTGGATGGGGAACGAGCCGGCCACCAGGAAGGTCTGTTCGTCCTCGCGGATGACGGCCTGCACGTCGCGGTCGGTTTCGTCGTAGATCTCGCCGACGACCTCCTCGATGAGGTCCTCCATGGTGATGATCCCGTCGATCGTGCCGTGCTCGTTGACGACCACGGCGAACTGCTCGCGCCGGTGGCGAAGCTGGCGCATGGCGTCGGCGACGGGCAGGGTCTCGGGCAGCATCATCGGCTGGCGGACCCGGTCGGCGGCGGTCGGCCCGCCCTCGGCGCTGGGCAGCAGGTCGCGCAGGTGCACGACCCCGATCAGGTCGTCGAGGCCGCGCTGGCCGACGACGGGAGCCCGGGTGTGCCCGGAATCGGCGAGGACCCGCAGGGCGTCAGCGACCGGCAGGGCCCCGTCAAGGACGCGCACCTCGCCGCGCGGGATGAGGATGTCGCGCACGTCGCGCTCGGTGATCTCGAAGGCGCCGGCGATGATCTGCCGCTGCTGGGTGGTGAAGCCGCGCTGGGCGACGACGAGTTCGCGCACCTCCTCGGTGGTGATCTCCGCGCGGTTGGCCCGCGGGTCGGCGCCGAGCAGGCGTACGACGAAGTCGGTGGCCTTCGCCAGCAGCCACACGATGGGTCGCGACGCGGTGGCCAGAAAGTCCAGCGGGCGTGCGGCGGCGAGTGCCCACCCCTCGGCGCGTTGCATGGCGATGCGCTTGGGTGCCAGTTCCCCGAGTACGAGCGTGAGGAAGGTGAGTACGAGCGTGACCGCCACGATGGCGGCGGGCTCGGCGGCGCGGCCGAGGAACTCCAGCGGCCCGACCAGCGGCTTGGCCAGGGATGTGGCCGCGAAGGCGGAGGCGAGGAACCCGGCGAGGGTGATGCCGATCTGGATGGTGGCCAGGAACCGGTTGGGGTCGCGGGAGAGGCGGGCGAGGACCCGGCCGCCCTTTGAGGAGCGCTCCAGCCGCTTGAGCTGCGACTCGCGCAGCGAGATGAGCGCCATCTCGCTGCCGGAGAGCGCTCCGTTGAGCAGCATGAGGATCAGGACGATCAGGATCTGGGTGCCGTAGCCGCCCACGCGGGTGTCACTTCCTCTTATCGGGTGTCCACGGCCAGTACTACCCGTGGGACATGGCCGTAAGCAACTCGGACGCCATGGTGACCAGGTGGTGGGCGCGGATGGCGAGGGCGGCGGCGACCCCGTTGGCGGCCGACCCGGCGCCCTCGGCGACCGCGCGCAGGGCCTCAACGTCGCGGCCGAGCCGGGCGATGACGTCGGCGAGGTCGGCGGCCGAGCCGGTGGCGAACTGTCGGGCGACGTCGTCGAGGCCCAGGCCCGAGGCCTCCAGTTGCCGGATCGTACCGATGAGGTCGACGGTGGCCGGGTCGTAGAGCCGGAAGCCGCCGCTGGTCCGCTCGGCGGGGTGGATGAGGCCCAGATTGGTGTAGAAGTCGACGGTGCGGTTGGAGACGCCAGCCGCCGCGGCAAGTTCGCCGATGCGCATCAACTCGGGCACGCTCGCTCCTTTCACCAACCGTACAGCTCCACGTGCTAGTGTCCCCATCGTGGCTGAGCCTACCGGCCTTCTTACCAGGGCAGACACCCAGGAAGGAAACTGATGGTCTTCAAGAAGATCCTCGCCAGCCTCGGCCTCGGCGGTGTCGAGGTCGACACCGTGCTTCCCCCGCATCCGGCCACCGGGGGCGGGCACCTGACGGGGCAGGTCAACCTGCGCGCGAAGTCGGACGCCGACATCGCCGCCATCACGCTGTACCTGGTCGCCTCCAGCCAGGCCGGTGAGGTCGAGCTGGGCCGGTTCCCCGTCGCCGGGGGCATCCGGGTGAGCGCCGGCTCCCAGCAGCAGATCCCGTTCAGCGTGCCGCTGCCGGAGCACACCCCCTTCACGGTCCTGTTCGGCCAGCAGCTGCCCGGCATCCGGCTCGGCGTGCGAACCGAGGTGGCGGTCGCGTCCGGCAGCGCCAAGGGCGACTTCGACCCGCTGCTGGTGGAGGCCGCCGACGTGCACCAGCGCATCATGGACACGCTCGGCCTCATCGGCAGCAAGTTCGTGCGCAACGAGCTGCGCCCCGGCCAGCTGACCGGCCTGCCGGTCCCGGCCGCGCAGGCCATCACGTTCTGGGCCCCGCTGCCCGAGGGCCAACCGCCCGGCCCGCACGTCCCGCAGCTCACCTTCACGGTGACCGGCGGCGACGCGGGCGTCACGGTGCTAGCCGAGCTGGCCGGCCGGCCCGGCACGCCGGACCGCTACACGCTGTCCGCTGAGGACATCCGGCGGCTGTCCGACACCGAGGGCGGCTGGAGCGGCGAGGTCGACCGCTGGGTGATCAACGCGCTGGAGCGGCTCGGCCAGGCGCCGGCGGCCGGCGTCGGGTCCGGGGCGTTCCTGCAGGCGCACGCGCCGGCCCAGCCGCACTACGGACGCGGCCACCAGCAGGGCTACGGCGGCTACGGCGGCCAGCAGGGCGGTTACCAGTACTCCGGGTATCGCGGCCGGCCGTCGATGGCCGGCGCGGTCGCCATGGGTGTCGGCGGCGCGGCCCTCGGCTTCCTCGGCGGCATGATGATCGGCGACATGATCGGCGACGCGTTCGAGCCCGACGTGGCCGAGGCGGCGTCCGGGGCGGGGTTCGAGGACCCCGGGATGGCGGACGCCGGCTTTGAGGACTTCGGCGGGGACTTCGGGGAGTTCTGACCTTCCGGTACGCTGCTGACCCTCTGAAAGGACACCGACCGTATGAAATCTTCCAACCCGGTGCTGGCCCGGCTCACCCCGGTCGGTCACCAGCCGGCTCCCACCCAGCAGCCGTACTCGTACGGCGGCCGTACCTACGGCGACCCGGGCTACGGACAGCAGCCCGTCGGGTATGACCAGATGCCGCCGCTCACCGACGGTGAGCGCATGTCCATCGACGACGTCGTCGTCAAGACCATCACCCTGGTCGGCACCGCCGTCGTGGCCGCCGCGGCCACCTGGGTCGTCGTGCCGCTCACGGCGTTGTACCCGACGTGGATCGCCGCCATGCTCGTCGGACTCGTCCTCGGCCTGGTGATCTCGTTCAAGCAGGTCACCAACCCGGTGGTGCTGCTGAGCTACGCGGTCGTGGAGGGCGTGTTCCTCGGCGCGGTCTCGAAGGCGTTCGAGACCAGATGGTCGGGCATCGTCCTGCAGGCGGTCATCGCCACCCTGAGCGTCTTCTTCATCATGGCGTTCCTCTACAAGTCGCGCATCATCCGGGCCACGCCGAAGTTCATGAAGGTCGTCATCGGCGCGGCCACCGGCCTCGCCGTCGTCATGCTGCTCAACTTCGGCATCTCGATCTTCACCGGTTCCGCCGGCCCGCTGCGCGACGGCGGCATGATCGCCATCGGGTTCTCCCTGATCTGCATCGTTGTCGCCGCGCTCATGTTCGTGGTGAGCTTCGCCCAGATCGAGGAGGGCATCGCCGCCGGCCTGCCCCGCAAGTACGGCTGGCTCGGCGCGTTCGGCATCCTGGTCGAGCTGGTCTGGCTCTACCTGGAGATGCTGCGCCTCATCTCGTACTTCCAGGAAGACTGACCCGACGGTTGGGGCGGGCGTGGGACTCCCACGCCCGCCCCAACCGCATATCGGGGTGACGACCCCGACCCGGGCCGCGAGACTGGTGGGCGTGTTCGACGCCGACCGGTTCCGTGCCGCGCTGAGCGCGTGGGCGGCCGGCGACCCAGCCGCGGCCGAGGCGGCGCGCGCCCGCGCGGCCGGCCTGACGACGATCATCCTCGTCGAGGGGGTCAGCGACCTTGCGGCGCTGGAGGCCCTCGCCTCGCTGCGGGGACGCGACCTGGCCGCCGACGGCATGTGCGTCGTGCCCATGGGCGGCGCGATGAGCGTCGCCCGGTTCCTGCGCGTGCTGTCCTCGGGCCGACTCGCCGTCGGCGTGCGCGGCCTGTTCGACGTGGCCGAGGAGGAGTACGCGCGCCGCGCGCTCACCGGGGTCGGCCGCGAGCCCGGCCCCGGCCGGGCGGGGCTGGCCGAATGCGGGTTCTTCGTCTGCGAGGCCGACCTGGAGGACGAACTGATCCGGGCCCTCGGCCACGACGGCGTCGAGCGGGTCCTCGCCGCCGGGCGTGACCTGGCCCGGTTCCGGCTGTTCCAGAACCAGCCCGCCCAGCGCGGGCGATCCGTGGACCGGCAACTACGCCGCTTCCTCGGCACCACCAGCGGCCGCAAGGCCGCCTACGCCCGCCGGCTGACCCTCGCCCTCGACCCGGCCCGCGTCCCGGCGCCGCTCGACCGGGCCCTCGCCTGACCCTTGACCGGGCCCTCGCCTGATCGGCGGTCAGGGGCGCCGCGCTGCCGGACGGGGCGCGGTCTCGTCGTCGACGCCCCAGGCGAGTTCCAGCCGGTCGGGGCGGCGGGGGCGCCGCACGCGGGTGGGCGTGGCACCCCGTACGGCCAGCGCGGCCAGCGCCGTGGTGATTGGTACGGCGGCGATGAGCCCGATCGTGCCGACGATGCTGCGGACGATCTCGCCCGCGATGAGCTGGTTGGTGAGGACTTCGCCGAGCGGGCGGCTGCCGGCGGCGATGAGCAGCAGCAGCGGCAGCGATGCGCCAGCGTACGCCAGGATGATGGTGTTGATCACCGATGCGATGTGGGCGCGGCCGACGCGCGCCGCCCGGCGGTACAGCTCGGCGAAGCCGAGGCCCGGGTTGGCGTGGGCCAGCTCGCGCACCGTGTACGCCTGGGTGACCGTCACGTCGTCGAGCACGCCGAGCGACCCGATGAGGATGCCGGCGAGCAGCAGCCCGTGCATGCTCACCTCGGGGAAGCTCAGCGTGAGGTAGCTGGACTCCTCGCTGGAGACGCCGGTCAGCCGGGTGACGGACGTGGCCGCGGCCGACAGCAGCCCGGTGAGCACGAGGCTGACCAGCGTGCCGAGGACCGCCATGGACGTGGTGACGGTGAGCCCGTGCGTCAGGTACAGCACGACCAGCATGATCGCCGCGGCGCCGACGATGGCGACGAGCAGCGGTGAGGCGCCCTGGAGGATGGCGGGCACCACGAACAGCAGCAGTACGGCGAAGGTGACGGCGAGCCCGCCCAGCGCGGCGAGCCCGCGCCACCGCCCGAACGCGATCACGGCGAGCGCGAACGCGGCGGCCAGCACCCACAGAGCCCGGCCCCGGTCGTGGTCGACGATCTGGTACGGGCTGCCGGACATGGCGTTGTCGAGGTGGATCAGGATGACCCGGTCGCCGGCCTCGACGTGCGGCGCACCCGGCCCCGAAGGCACCTCGGTGGTGATCGTCGGGCCGTCGGCCAGGCGTACGGTCACGGTGCCGCACCGGGTCGGCGCGGCGGGGGAGGTCGGCCGGCCGTCGGGGCCCAGGGGGCACGGGACCAGGCTGACGGCGAGCACCTGACCGGCGGTGCGCGGCGCGTCGGTGCCCTCCTGGTCGCGCTCGGTCCCGCCCGGCCACAGCATGATCATCGCGATCAACGTCGCCACCGCGGCGGGTACGAGGATGGCCGCGGTGAGGCGTACGGTGCGGCGCGAGGCCGCCGGCAGGTCGTCGTGACCGTGGTGGTGGCCGTGCTGCGTGCGCGGCGCCGCGTCCGACTGATGATCACCGCGCACGGCGCCCCTCACTTCCGTCGTTGCCTCATGTGCCGGGGGTACGCCGGCGACGCGTCCCAGCGGCCGGGGCACCGCCGGGGCATGGTCATCATGCCAGCCGGGCGGCGCTCACCCCGACATCCCTCGGCCCGGGTCCGGGGCGTCGGGTTCGGTGTAGACGTCGGGCACGCCGTCGGCGTCGGTGTCGGCCTCCTCCGCCTCGCGCAGGCGCCGGTAGTGCCGGTTGCGGGCGCGCAGCACCACCGTTGCCATTGCGGCGGCGACCACCGTGCCGGCGAGGATGCCCAGCTTGGCGTGTTCGTTGTGTTCGCTGCCGGCGCCGAACGCGAGTTCGCTGATGAGCAACGAGACCGTGAACCCGATGCCGGCCAGCAGCGACAGCCCGAGCACGTCCCACCAGCTGACGCCCGGGCTCAAGCTGGCCCGGGTGGTCCGCTGCACCAGCCACGTCGCGCCCAGAATGCCCAGGCACTTGCCGACGACCAGGCCGGTGACGATGCCGATGGTGACGGGGTCGCGCAGGACGGCCCCGAGGCCGCCCGACCCCGTGAGCGACACGCCGGCGGCGAAGAACGCGAACACGGGCACCGCGAAGCCCGCGGACAGGGGCCGCAGTCGGTGCTCGAAGTGTTCGGCCAGGCCCGGCCCGGGGCCCGGGGTCCGCCGGACCACCGGGACCGTGAAGGCCAGCAGCACGCCGGCCACGGTCGCGTGTACGCCCGAGGCGTGCACCAGGGCCCAGGTCACCACCGCGAGCGGGACCAGCAGCCACCAGGACCGGACCCTGCGCTGCACGAGGACCGCGAACAGGGCGAGTGGCACCACCGCGGCCGCGAGCGGCAGCAGGTACAGGGAGCTGGTGTAGAAGACGGCGATGATGATGATCGCCAGGAGGTCGTCCACGACCGCCAGGGTGAGCAGGAAGGTCCGTAGTGCCGCCGGCAGGTGGGTGCTGATGATGCCCAGCACCGCCAGGGCGAACGCGATGTCGGTCGCGGTCGGCACCGCCCACCCGGACAGCGGACCGCCGGATGCCGAGTTGATCGCGACGTAGATGATCGCCGGCAGGGCCATGCCGCCGACGGCGGCCGCGACGGGCAGCAGCGCGCGGCGCGGCTCGCGCAGGTCCCCGGCCACGAACTCGCGCTTGAGTTCCAGACCGGCCACAAAGAAGAAGATCGCGAGCAGGCCGTCGGCCGCCCAATGGGTGAGCGTGAGATCCAGGTGCAGCGCGGCCGGGCCGACGCGGATGTTGGTCAGGTCGGTATAGGCGTCCGCCCAGGGTGAGTTGGCCCACGCCAGCGCCACGAGGGCCGCGCCGAGCAGCAGCGCGCCTCCGACGGTCTCGGTGCGCAGGATGTGGCCGATGCGGCGGATCTCCGACCAACTGCCGCGGCCGAACAGCTTGTCGGCGCGGGGCGGTGGTGCACCCGTCATGGGGCTCCCTTAGCTGGGTATGGCAAGGACACCGCCGACCAGTCTTCCCGGCACACCAGCCGTAAATCTACGCGAACGGCCCGCCGGCCCGTGAGCAGCCCCACCTACGGGTTTTTCATGACCGCCTGGATGCAGGTCGCGAGCTGAACGCGGCTGGGCTGCAACGCGCGGTCGAGCGCCTCGGCGAACGGCAGCACGGCCCCGTCGGGCCGGGTCACCCGCCGGGGCGGGGCGATGAGCCGCATCTCCTCGGCGGCGGTGGCCAGGATCTCGGCGCCCAGGCCGCAGGCCCGGTTCGAGTCGTCGATCACGACGAGGCGGCCGGTGCGCTCCAGGGAGGCGGCCAGGCCCGCCCAGTCCAGCGGGTACACGGTGCGCGGGTCGAACACCTCGACGGACACCTCGTCGCGCAGGTCGTCGGCCACGGCCAGCGCGTCGGTGACGTGGTGGGCCCCGGGCCCCACCCGGACCGGCGGGCCCCGCCCGGGCCCCCCCCCCCCCCCCCCCCGC
>JAEZGP010000321.1 GCA_023437285.1 Actinomycetes bacterium
GCGGCGCCCACGCGGTCGTTCGCCGTGGGCGTACGCAAGATCACGGTGGTGCGCGACGGGCGGCGGCTGCCGACGACGCTGTGGTACCCGGCGACCGGCACGGCCGGCGGTTCCGCGCGCTCCGGCGCGCCGGTCGCGGCGGGCCGGTTCCCGATCGTGGTGTTCAGTCACGGGCTGCGTGGCCTGCCGGAGTACTACGCGGCGGTGACGACGCGGTGGGCGGCGGCGGGTTTCGTGGTGGCCGCCCCGACGTACCCGAAGACGAACGCGAACGCCGACCCGTTCGACGTCATGGACATCGGCCAGCAGCCGCTGGACGCGTCCGCCGTGATCAGCAAGGTGATCGGGTTGCACACGAAGGCGGGCGACCCGCTGCGCGGGCGGCTGGACCCGGGACGCGGCGGCGCGGCCGGCCATTCGGCGGGCGGGTTCACGACGCTGGGCATGCTGTCGTCGACCAGCCGCGACAAGCGCGTCGACGCGGCGATCGTGATCGCGGGCGCCTCGCTGGGCGGTACGTTCTCGGGCCCGGCCACGTCGGTGCTGTTCGTGCACGGTTCCGAGGACCCCACGGTGGCGATGTCCGGCGCGCGTACGGCGTACGGGAAGTTGACCTGGCCGAAGGGGTTCCTGACGCTGACCGGGCAGGGGCACGGGGAGTACCTGCGTCCCGGCAGCCGGGGTTTTGCGCAGGTCGATGCCACGACGACGGATTTTCTGCGGGCGACGCTCTACGGCGACGCGGCGGCGCGCCGGCGCCTGGGTTCGGATGCCCGCAAGGCGGGTGTGTCCACGTACGACAGCAGCCGCCTCTAGGAGACGGCTGCTGTCGTTCCCTCACCCGCGACGGTGGTCCGTGGGTCCGCGACTGCGGACGTGTCAGCCAGGGATGATCTTGTCGAGGAGGTCGCGGTAGCGGCGGACCGCCACGCGGAAGATCTCCGTGTCGTCGCCCTCGGTGGACTGCCACGCGTCGAGTTCCTGGCGCTGGCGGGCCAGCGAGGCGGTGTACGCGTCGAGGGCCTCGCCGAGCAGGGTGCCGGCCTCGGCGGCCGCGCCGCGCGGGTCGTCGACGAAGCGCAGCTGCACGTCACGCCACCGGTCCCGGTACGCCTGCCCGTCCTGGTCGCCCCACCCGGCCGACGCCGGCTCGGAGGTGACCGCGCCGGGCACCAGCTCGGCCGGGGTGTCGACAGCGGTCGTACCGTCGGCCGGGGTGTCGACGGGGGTGTCGACCGGTACGCCGGCGGCCGGGGTCGTGTCGTAGGCGTCGACCGGCTGGGCGTCGGCGCGGCCGTCCGCCATGACCGGGGTGTCGGCGTCGGTCGCGTCGTACGCGTCGCGCTCGTCGTCGGTGAGGTCGGTCGGCTCGTCGACGGTGTCGTCGTTGTTGACGTTGTCGTCGTTGTCGTCGGCGGCGCTGTCGAACGTGGTCGCCGCGTCGGGACCGTCCGGTCCGGGGGCGGCGGGCTCGTCGTCGTCGATGGTCTCGTCGACGTCGTCGGTCGGGTCGTGCACCACGCTGCCGTCCGCGTCGGTGACGCGACCGTCGGCGTCGGTGACCCGGCCGTCGGCGTCCGTCATGCGGCCGTCGACGTCGGTGACGTGCGCGTCCGCGTCGACCACCCGGCCGTCGGCGTCGACTGTGCGGCCGTCGGCGTCGGCGTCGGTCGCGGCGCGGTCGTCGAGGAGCCGCTCGTCGGAGTCGACGAGGTGCCCGTCGTGGTCGTTCACGCGACCGTCGGGGTCCGTGACGACGGTGTCGTCGGTCGTGGCGCGCTCGTCGCGGTCGTAGCCGTCGACGACCTCGCCGTCGACGGTGCGGTGGTCGGCATCGGTCAGGTCCTCGTCGCGGACCTCGGCGTCCGAACGGGTGTCGTGCTTGAAGATCATGAGGTCGACTCCTTAGCGAGCGGAGGGGGCGGTCTCGGAGGGGTCGCCGGCGAGCTGCATGGGCTCACCGCCGATGAGGTCGGAGATGACGGTGCGGTAGTGCACGATGGCCTGGCGCAGCTGCTCGGTGGTCGCCTTGTCGGCGGCGGCGACACCGGTCGCGTTGCGGTAGTCGTCCAGGCGGCCGGCGTGCTCGACGCTGAGCAGTGCGACCCGCTCGTCCACGTCGGACTCCGGGTAGCCGCGCTCCGTGAGCAGGTCACCGACCAGGGCGTCCGCGTCGGCGACGGCGGCCTCCGGCTCGTCGAGGAACCGGGCCTGGATCTCGGCCCACCGGTTGGCGTAGCGGGCACGCGCCTCGTCGTCGAGGGTCCGCAGCGACAGGGCGGCGTGACGGCGGCGACGGTCGCGCAGTTCGCGCTCGGCCTCGGCGCGTCCGCCGCGCTCGGCGACGAGCCGGTCGTACTCGGGGCCGAACTGGCGACGCAGTGACGAACGGGTCGCCGCCAGCACACCGACGATGACCGCGGCCACGACGACGAGGACGACAATAACGGTGATCACGATCTGGGTGGCTGTCATAGCACGTTCCTCCTTTGCGGAGGTAGTGCCCACGACCGCGGATAATCACACCCGGCGTAGCACGACGACGTACTCGCTGCGCGCCGCGTCGAGGCGGCCGAGGCTGATCCGGTGCACGAACCGTTGCGCGGCGTGCCACCGTTCGCCGGTGAGGCGTACGCGTTCGCGGAACGCGACCTGCTTGCCGTCCTCGAAGTACCCCTCGAAGACGGGTACGAGGCCGCGCGCCCCGAAGCGTCCGACGAGCGCGGCGGGGGCGATGGCGCGGCGCAGCGTCGTGGGGTACGGGCCGTGGCCGGGGCGGCCGGCCTGCGGGTAGCCGAGCACGTGCCGGCGGAACCAGACGTGGAACGGGTGCGGGGTGGCCTTGGTGATCAGGGCCTTGGGGCTGTGCAGGTGCGGTACGGCGATGACGACGAGCCCGCCGGGGGCGATCCAGGTGGCGAACCGGTCGACGAGGGCGGCCGGGTTGGGTACGTGTTCGAGCACGTACCAGCAGGTGATGAGGTCGAAGCTGGCGGCGGGGGCGGCGTAGGTGGCCAGGTCGGTCACGACGCGTTCGTTGAGGCGGGGGTTGCGTGCCATGGCGAGGTCGTCGGGGTCGACGCCGACGACGTACGCGTCGGGTGGTACGTCGAAGCGGGTGCGTTTGCCGGCGCCGGCGTCGAGGACGCGCGGGTGCGGTCGGTGCGCCAGCGTGTCGGTGATGACCTGTTGGACGGCGTGGTGGGCGTCGGCGGGGCTGGCGAAGTGGCGGCGGGGCGCCGGCCCGGGACGGGTACGGGTGACAACACGCCCAGTGGATCGGCCTAACTCTGACATAGCGAGATTATCTGGCATTTTTGGCTTAACGTTCGGGTGCGCCACGCGAGCCGCGCCGGGCGGTCGGAGATCGAAAGGACTAGCCTGGAATGCCGGGCCAACGATCGGGAGGTCGACGGGTGCCTGAACAGCTCACGGCCGCGCCGTGGCCGGCGGCCCCGGTCAACGACGTCCCCGAACCGGTCGACGACGTTCCCGAGCGCCTGCGTGCCGCCTACACCGTCGCCCTGCCCGGCGCCCGCGCCGCCGTGCTCGCCCGCTTGTGGGGGGCCCTGGCCCGCGAG
>JAEZGP010000290.1 GCA_023437285.1 Actinomycetes bacterium
GCGCAGGGCGGTGTTCGCGGCCGGCGTCGCCAGGACGGTCGTGGTGGCCGCGAGCGGCGCGTCGAAGGCGGCCGAATCCGCCACTCTGACCAGCTGACCGCCGCTCGCCGTCGTCGTGGCGAACAGCGTCGCACCCGACCCGGTCACCGCGCCGGTGATGCCTCGCGCACCCGCGCCGGCCGGCCGCACCACACCACGCGCCGTCCAGGTGGTGCCGTCGTACGAGAACTTGAGGATGCCGCCGGCCGTGCTGTCGTCGGCGACGTACAGGGTGTCCACACCCGCGACGGTCGGGTCGCGGTCGAGCGCCGTGAACGCGTACGGGCTGGGGGCGGCCGCCGCCAACGCGGGCGTCTGGCCGCCGCTCGTCGGCAGGCCGGCCCCGACCTGGTAGAGGCCGGTCGGCGCGCTGCCGGTCGAGACGTACAGCTGCCCGGCCACGATGCCGGCGACGCGCAGGTTCGTCGGCGCCGCGCTGTTGAGCTGCGTCGACGCGGTGGCCCCGAACGGCGCGAGGCGCACGCCGCCGGACGACCCGACCGTCCAGAACCGGCTGCCGTCGTCGGTCACCGCACCGCGGAGGTTGCCCCCGCTGTACGCGTCGGCGAGCGCGGTCGACGTGTCCACCGCGCCGGCTCCATCGACCCGCGCGACAACGCGCGCGACCGTCGCCGCGGTCGTGCCCGCCACGGCCGGGGTACCCGGCTCGGCGTCGTAGCCACCGAGCGTCAGGTAACGCCCGTCCGCCGAGCGCGCGAGCGCCCCCTCGGTGGTCGCCGACCCGCTCACCGTCAGCCGCCGGTTGTCGCCACTAACTGCCGTGGGCAACGGCACGGACCGCACGAGCGACCCGGCCGGCGTGTACTCGTCAAGGAACGCCTCCGTGGCCGCCGAGCCGAGCGCGGCGTCTCCCGTACCGACGCGCACCACGACCAGGTTGCCTTCGACGAAGTCCGCCGCCGCGGACGGAGAACTCACGACGATGAGGACGCCAGGCAGGGTGAGCACCGCGGCGACCACGCCCGCGACCCGACGACGACTCCAACGACCCACGGCACGAACCTCCACCCTGGAGTACGACGAAATCCCAACGTACGTGCCCAGCTACCGTCAGCAAACCCTGCTTCCAGGCGTTCGCCGAAATTTCGCCGACCCGTACGTGATCGTCAGTGCTGCGTGAACGCCTCGCGCAGGTCGGCGATCGTGTCGTGGGACAGGCCGAGGCCGTCGGTGAAGTAGCCCTCGACCGTGCCGTACCGCTGGCTCATCTCCTCGCGCGCCGTGTGCAGGTAGCGCTCGCGGACGCCGAAGACCGGCATGAGCAGTTCGGGGTCGCCGCCGCGCGCGGCGAACGCGTCGAACTTCGGTTGCAGGGCCGGCAGGAGTTGGGCGTTGGTGAGCAGGTAGTCGGCCATCACCAGGTCGTCGGGCACGCCGAGCAGCCACAGCAGCGCCGCGGCCGCCCAGCCCGTACGGTCCTTGCCGGTCTGGCAGTGCACGAGCGCGGGCCGGCGGGCCGGGTCGGCGATGTCGAGGTATAAAGCCCGGTACGCGGCCCTGCCGCTGTCGGACGAGACGATCTGGCGGTAGGCACCCTCGAACATGGTCACCGCCCGGCCGTCGCTGAGCAGCTTGGCGGCCAACGCCGGATCGGCGAGCACGTCGGAGAGGGTGGCGGGGGCCGAGCGGACCGCGTCGGCGAGCACGTCGAGCGACACGTACGCGGCGCCGTCGGGCAGCCGGTCGGGCGCCTGCTGGCGCTCGGCGGCGGTACGCAGGTCGTAGATCGTACGGATGCCGAGCGCCTCGAACGCGTCGAGGTCGGCGTCGGCCAGCCCGCTCAGGTCGACGGAGCGGTACAGCAGGCCGGCGCGTACGCGACCGCCGCCGGCGGTGGGCCAGCCGCCCACGTCACGCAGGTTGGGTACGGACCTGATGCCGATCGGCCGGCCCGGTTCCTCCACGCCGGGCGACCCGGCGGACACGGCAGCTTCCATGGACGGAGCCTAATGGCCCCGGCAACACCGTCCCGCCGGCGGCGTACGCGGCGGCGGCCCGGGGATACGTGCGGGGCCCCCGGCCCAAGGCCGGGCCCGCGCCCGATTCGCTGGCTTACGACGCGGTACAGGTTACCGACGGTGCGCTGTTCGTACCGTTCCAGGAGCCGAGGAACCCGAACGTGGTGCTCGCCCCGGCGCCCAGCGTGCCGTTGTACGACACGTTCGTCGCGGTGACGGCCGATCCGCTGCTCGTGATGGTCGCGCTCCAGAACTGCGTGACGGTCTGGCCGTTGGCGTACGTCCAGGTCACCCGCCAGCCCGTGAGCGCCGCCGACCCGGCGGTCACCTTGACCTCGCCCTGGAACCCGCCCTGCCACTGGTTGACGACGGTGTAGGCGGCCGAACATCCGCCGCCGCCGGGCCCGGAGGTGGGCGGACGCGACGTCACCGCGGCCGAGGTCACCGGAGCGGACGTCGGTGGACGCGACGTCACCGCGGCCGACGTCACCGGGGCCGAGGTCGGCGGACGCGACGTCACCGGAGCGGACGTCGGCGGTCGGGTCGTCACGGCGGCCGAGGTGGGCACGACGGTGGTCAGCCACGCGCCGCCGCTCGGCGAGTCCAGCCACGACATGCGCTGCTGGGCCCAGGTCTTGAGCTGCTGGACCTGGCCCTGCCAGGTGT
>JAEZGP010000294.1 GCA_023437285.1 Actinomycetes bacterium
CCCATCCGGCGCATCGCGTCGAAGCGTTCCCGCATGCCGTGTTTGACGACGTCCTTGAGGTGGATGACGCCGAGTGCCCGGGCGGGTTGCCCGCCGACGCGTTCGGCGACGACGAGCGGGGTGCCCCCGGAGCCGGAGATGCCGTCGACCAACTCGCCCACCTGAGCGGTGGGGTGACCGCCGTGGCCGCGTACCCACGCCATGACCGCGGTGGCCGCGCCCTTGCGGATCTGCCGGTCGCCGACGTCCACTCCGGACATGCGGGTCTGCGCGCTGAACGGCACCCAGGTGGCCGCCGACAGCTCGCCCGGGTCGCGCTCGCGCAGCCCGTAGCGCTGCTTGGCGTACACGACGATGGACCGGCCCTCCGGCGTCTCGTCGGCCAGGCTCGCCAGCTGGGCCGCGTCGGCGAGTTCGGCCACGTCGACGCCGTCGACGGGCGCCAGGTCGCTGGCCTGCCGGTTGCCCAGGGTGATCGTGCCGGTCTTGTCGAGCAGCAGGGTGGTCACGTCGCCGGCCGCCTCCACGGCCCGGCCGCTCATGGCGAGCACGTTGCGCCGCACGAGCCGGTCCATGCCGGCGATGCCGATCGCCGACAGCAGCGCCCCGATCGTCGTCGGGATCAGGCAGACCAGCAGCGAGACGAGCACGATGCCGGTGACCCCGTCGGCGGTCAGCGCGAGGCTGTCCGGCGCGAACCCCGCGACAGCCTTGCTGTAGATCGCCAGGGGTTGCAGCGTCGCGACGGCCAGCAGGAACACCAGCGTCAGCGTGGCGAGCAGGATGTTGAGCGCGATCTCGTTCGGCGTCTTCTGCCGGTTGGCGCCCTCCACCAGGGCGATCATGCGGTCCACGAAGCTCTCGCCGGGCCGCTGCGTGATCCGCACGACGATGCGGTCGGAGAGCACCCGCGTGCCGCCGGTGACGGCGCTGCGGTCGCCGCCGGACTCGCGGATCACCGGCGCCGACTCGCCCGTGATGGCCGACTCGTCGACGCTCGCGATGCCCTCGACCACGTCCCCGTCGCCGGGGATGGTCTGGCCGGCCTCGACCACGACGATGTCGCCGGGCCGCAGGTCGGCCGCGCCGACCTGTTCCTCGACCGGCGCGGCGGCGCCGGGCGTCCAGTCGATCAGCCGCCGGGCCACGGTGTCGCGCCTGGCCTGGCGCAGGCTGGCCGCCTGGGCCTTGCCGCGACCCTCGGCGACCGCCTCGGCCAGGTTGGCGAACAGGACGGTCAGCCACAGCCAGCCGGTGATGAGCCAGGCGAACAGGCTCGGCCGGGCGACGGCGAGCACCGTGGTGAAGAGCCAACCGACCGCGACGATGAACATGACCGGGTTGCGCCACAGGGTGGCGGGGTTGAACTTGCGCAGGGCGTCGGGCAGCGCGGCCCACACGAGCGGTCCCATGGGAGTCCTTGTCATCGCAGGCCCTCCGCGAGGGGGCCCAGCGCGAGGGCGGGCAGGAAGGTGAGCGCCACGACGATGAGCGTCACGAAGACGACCATGCCGATAAAAAGCGGTTGGTACGTGCGCAGCGTCCCGGCCGAGGCGGGTACGGGCTGCTGGCGGGCCAGCGCCCCCGCGAGCCCGAGCACGAACACGATCGGCAGGAACCGGCCGAGCGCCATGCACAGGCCCAGGACCGTGTTGTAGAAGGTCGTGTTGGCGGACAGCCCCGCGAAGGCCGAGCCGTTGTTGTTGGCGGCGGACGTGACGGCGTAGAGCACCTCGGTCAGGCCGTGCGGGCCGCCGTTGAGCATCGACGACCGGCCCACGGACATCGCGACGGCGGTACCGATCAGCACGAGCGCGGGCGTGACGAGCAGATACAGCGACGCGAACTTGATCTCGCGCGGGCCGATCTTCTTGCCGAGGTACTCCGGCGTGCGGCCCACCATGAGGCCGGCCACGAACACCGTGATCACGGCCAGGATCAGCATCCCGTACAGGCCGGAACCGGTGCCGCCCGGCGCGACCTCGCCCAGCATCATGTTGACCAGCGTCACCATGCCGCCCAGCGCCGTGTACGAGTCGTGGAACGAGTCCACCGCCCCGGTCGACGTCAGCGTCGTGACGGCCGCGAAGACGGCCGACTGGACGACGCCGAAGCGGGTCTCCGTCCCCTCGGTGGCCGCGCCGACGGCCTGCGGCACCGTGCCGGCGTGGGCCGCCTGGAAGGCGGTCACCGCCACGACGCTCGCGACCGCGAGGATCGCCATGATCGACGCGATGGCGAGGCCCTGGCGCCGGTCACCCACCATGCGGCCGAACACCCGCGGCAGGCTGGCCGGGATGAGCAGGATCAGCAACAACTGCACCCAGTTGGTCCAGCCGGTCGGGTTCTCGAAGGGGTGCGCCGAGTTGACGTTGTAGAAGCCGCCGCCGTTGGTGCCCAGCACCTTGATGACCTCCTGGCTGGCCACCGGCCCGCCGGTGAGGTGCTGCGCGGCACCGGCCACGGTCGTGGCGTCCGTGCCGGCCGACAGGTTCTGCACCACCCCGCCGGCCACCAGGACGAGCGCGCCGACGGCGGCCACCGGCAGCAGCACCCGCAGGGTCACCCGTACGAGGTCCACCCAGAAGTTGCCGAGCTGGTCGGTGCGCGAGCGGGCGAAGCCCCGCACCAGCGCGAGCGCCACGGCGACGCCGACCGCCGCGGAGGCGAAGTTCTGCACCGCGAGCCCGGCCATCTGCACGAGGTGGCCCATCGTGGTCTCGCCGGAGTACGACTGCCAGTTCGTGTTCGTCACGAAGCTGACCGCGGTGTTCCAGGCCTGGTCGGGTGCCACCGCGGCGAAGCCGAGGCTGAGCCACAGCCGGTCCTGCACCCGCTGGAAGAGGTAGAGGAAGAGCACGGATACGGCCGAGAAGGCGAGCAACGCGCGGGCGTAGCGGCCCCACGACTGCTCGGCGTCCGGGTCCACCCCGACGAGCCGGTAGATGACCCGCTCCACCCGCGAGTGCCGTACGGAGAGCAGGGCCCGGTACAGGTAGTCGCCGAAGAAGCGGTACGCGAGCACGACCGCGATGATCAATGAGAGGACGAACAGCATCAGAACCGCTCCGGGAAGAGCAGCGCGGCCACCAACAGGACGGCCAGCGCGGCCGCCACGACGAGACCGGCGATGTTCTCGGCGCTCACAGCCGCTCCACCGCCCGCAGCACGAGGCCGACGAGCGCGAAGACCGCGACCGTCAGCGCGACGAAGACCAGGTCAGCCACCGGGAACCTCCACGTGATCGAGTGACACGTGAGCAGTCAAGCCCGGCGCGTGAGGCCCCCACAGGGTTTTTTACGGAATCCCTATGCCCGTTGACGATTTCTTGACGCCGCCGGCGACCGCGAATCAGTCCGTGAGGTCGGCGAACGCCGTGACGTGCTCGACCCGCAGGCGTACGAGCATCTCGCCGGGCACGGCGTTGCGGGCGCCGAAGGCGGCGCCGGCCTCCTCGCCCATGTACCGCACGCCGATCCGGATCGCCCAGTGCCGCATGTCGTCGAGGTCCTCGCTGAGGGTCGCCC
>JAEZGP010000324.1 GCA_023437285.1 Actinomycetes bacterium
CCCCCCCCCCCGCCGGGGGGGGGGGCCCCGCGGGGGCGGCCCCCCCCCACGATCCGCTAGACGTACAGCCAGGTGAACGGTGCCCAGGGCAGGTTGCGCACGACGGTGAACACCATCCACACGGCGAGGAAGACGCCGACCACCTTGGACGTGATGCGCGGAGCGGGCAAGGTGCGCCCGAACGCGGCCTGCGCGAACCACGCGATGTAGATCCAGACGATGAACGGTGCCGCGAACACCGCCAGCGCGTGGTGGCGGGCGGCGGCTGGCAGGTTGGCGTGCATCAGGTAGTAGAAGGCGCGCGTGCCGCCGCAGCCCGGGCAGTCGAAGCCGGTGGTCAGCTTGATCACACAGGTGGGCATGCTGGAGGCGTTGGAGTCCGTCGGGTCGGTGGCGAGCACCAGCGCCGCGCCGCCCGCGAAGCAGGCCGCCACGCCGACCGGGCCGGCCCATCCGGGCAGCCAGTTGACGAAGCCGCTCACGGCCCGGGCGAACCGCCCGACCGGCGGCGCCACGTACTGCGGCACCGGGTAGGCGCCCGCGGGGTGCTCGTGGGGTGGATAGCCCGCCTCGGGGCCGGGACCGCCGCCGGCCAGCGTCTGCGTCACGCCCTACACCGTACCTCCCGGGTGCCGCAGCGCGGCCCCGAGCGCGGGAGCGAGGTCACCCACCTCGGGCGGGGCGATCCCGCCCAGTTCGAGCCAGGCGGCCAGGTCGCCGAGCGCCCCGGCGAGCGCCGCCGCCACATCGGCGACGGGCCGGCCGGGTTCCAGCCACGCGCCGGGGATCCGCAGCACGCCGGCGCGTCGGTCGGCCTTGAGGTCGACCCGGGCCACCAACTCGTCGCCGAGCAGGAAGGGCAGCACGTAGTAGCCGTGCACGCGCAGGTGCGCGGGCACGTAGATCTCGATGCGGTAGAAGAAGTTGAACAGCCGCTCGGTGCGGTCGCGCTCCCAGACCAGCGGGTCGAACGGGCTCACCAGCGTGGCGGCGTTGATCTTGCGAGGTAGCTTCGCGTCGGCGTACAGGTAGGCCCCGCGCCGCCAGCCGGCCACCGTGACCGGGCGCAGCGTGCCCTCCTCGACGAGCTCGGCGATCGCCCGCCGCGCCCCGTCGACCGGCAGCCGGAAGTAGTCGCGCAACTCGATCTCGGCGGCGACCCCGAGCGCGGCGGCGGAGATCCGCGTCAGTTCCCGGTACGCGTCCGCGTCGCTGGGCGTGGGCGTGTCCAGCACGGCCTTCGGCAGGACGCGCTCCGTCAGGTCGTACCTGCGGGCGAAGGCGCTGTCGCGGGTGGCCGCCGAGACCTCCCCGCACCAGAAGAGGTATTCGAGGGCGTGCTTGGCCTCCGACCAGTTCCAACCCCAGTCGGTCTTGGGCCGGCGGGCGTCGCGCTCGACCTCGGCGGCCGTCACCGGCCCCTTCTCAGCCACCTCGTCGCGCACCCAGCGGACGAAGTCGGGCCGCTCGGTGGCGATGCGGCGCATGCCGCCCCACGCGTCGTCGCGCGCGCGGGCCATCCGCCAGCGCAGCAGCGGCTGCAGCGTCACGGGCAGCAGGGACGCGGCGTGCCCCCAGTACTCGAACAACTCGCGCGGGCGGCGGTAGGCGGCGTTGTCGAGCAGCTTGGTCGGATAGGCCCCCAGCCGGCTGAACAGCGGCAGGTAGTGCGCGCGTTGCAGGACGTTGACCGAGTCCATCTGGATCACACCGGTACGCCCGACGACCCGGCGCAGGTGCGCGCGGCCGGGCACCCCGGTCGGGCGCCGGTCGGCGAACCCCTGGGCGGCCAGCGCGATGCGCCGGGCCTGGGAAAGCGAGAGCGAGTCGGACATCGCCAGCAGGCTAGCGGCCGGGTCCGACACCGGCCACGAATGCCGACCGGACGGTCTGCGGACGCGAACGACGACCAGCGGTGCGCGAACGACGACCAGCGGTCCGCTCCGACGGCCGGGCGCTACGCGGGTTCGGCCTTGACCTCCATGGGCAGGCCGACCCGCTCGCCGTCCTGGGCCGCGACGAGGGTCGGCGCGGGGCGGTGCGGGTCGGCCGCCCGGTCGGCTGCGCGCACCGGCAGGCCCACCAGCAGGGCGAGGCTGGCCCACACGTACGCGTTGGACAGCAGCCACCCGATCGGGGTGTCGTACGCGTCGCTGAAGTCCCAGACCAGGCGGCTGCACAGCAGCACGTACCCCGCGCCGAAGAAGGCGAGCAGGCCGGCGCGGCGGCGGGTGGTGGTCGCGGCGGCGGCGCGGTCGATGAGCAGGACCAGCGCCGGGCCGAGCCAGACGAGGTGGTGCACCCAGGTCACCGGGCTGATCAGGCAGCCCAGCACGCCGGTGAGCGCAAACCCGGTGAGTTCGTCGCCGGCCGCGACCGCGCGCCGGCAGCGCACCGCCCACACCGCCAGACAGGCGACGCCGAGCAGCCCCCACAGCACCGTCGACGGGTGGTCGGGGTTGAGCCGGGCGACCGCGCCCTGCAGCGACTGGTTGGAGATGAAGGCCAGGTCACCGACCCGGTCGGTGTTCCAGAGGGCCTCGGTCCAGAAGACCATCGACATGTCAGGGGTGACGACGGCGGCCAGGATCGTCGCGCCGGCGGCCGTGGCGGCGGCCACGATGGCGGCCCGCCACCGCCTGGTCACCAGCAGGTACACGATGAAGATGCCGGGGGTGAGCTTGATCGCGGTGGCCAGCCCGACGCCGACACCGGCCCAGCGACGCCCGCGCGCCACGCCGAACAGCAGGTCGGCGCCGACGAGCGCGAGCAGCAGCAGATTGACCTGGCCGAAGTTGACCGTCTCCCGGACCGGCTCGAACGCGATGGTGAGCGCGGCGGCGAGCCCCAGGGCGTACCAGGCGGTCCATCCCTCGCGGCGCACGGTGGGCGACAGCAACCACCAGAGCACGAGCAGGGTGGCGGGGATGGCGGCGACGACGCTGACGACCTGGGTGACGCTCAGGCTGAGCAACGACATGGGCGACATGACCAGCGCCGCGAACGGCGGGTACGTGAAGCCGTAATAGCTGTTCGGGACGACGAAGTCGTAGAGCGCCCCCCGCCCGGACACCCAGTAGTTGATCGCGCCGTGATAGACGCGCAGGTCGAAGAAGCCGTGCCGGGCGGAGGCGACGAGCGCGAAGGCACCCGCGACCAGGGCCAGCCCGACCACGGCGGCCACCCGACGCCACGTCATCGGCCCCTCCCTCCTGCTTCCGCGCCGTACCCACGCCCGTAGGCTCACTAATCATGGCCCTCGGGTATGTCCGCGACGCGCGTCCCGACGACGCCGGCGAGATCGCGCGAATCCAGCTCAGCACATGGCGGCACGCCTACCGGCGGATGCTGCCCCGGCGGGTCCTCGACGGACTGGGCGAGGAGTGGATGGCGCAGCGGTGGCTGGCCGCCATCACCGAGCCGCCGTCGCCGCGCCACCGCGTGCTGGTCGCGGTGGAGCAGGCGCAAGGATCTTACCTGGTCGGCTTCGCGGCCTCGGGCGACGCCGACGAGGCGGCGCTGGCCCCCGGCGAGGCGCTCGAGGACCTCGGCGAGGGTGTGGTTTCCATCACGGATCTGCTGGTCGAGCCGCGCTGGCAGCGCCGCGGTCACGGCAGTCGGCTGTTGGCCGCGAGTGCCGACCTGTGGCGCGATGACGGTTTCACCACGGCGTTGGCGTGGGCGTTCGACGCGGATGTCGCGATGCTGCGGTTCCTGGAGTCGGCCGGTTGGGCGCTGGACGGCGCGACCCGGGCCCTCGACGTCGATGACCTGCTAGTGCCGCAATCACGACTGCACGTCGGCATGGCGTAAACCATCTGGCAAGCTGATCAGCCGTGAAGACCAGCAGAGCCATCCGCACCGGCGCGGGCGCCCTAGTCGCCGCCGCCGTTCTGTTCGTCATGACCGGCTGCATGAAGATGAACGTCGACTTCAAGATCGAGGGCGACTACGTCAACGGCACCATGATCATGGCAGTTGACAAGCAGCTCGCCGCCATGAGCGGCCAGACCGAAGAGCAGCTCGTCGAGGAGATGACGAAGGACGCCCCGGACGAGCCGGGCGTCACCAGCGAGAAGTACGACGACGGCAAGTTCGTCGGCAAGAAGTACATCTTCGACAAGACGCCCCTGGACAAGATGTCCGAAGGCGCGGACGCCGACGAGTTGAAGATCGTCCACGACAAGGCCGCCAAGACGTACACCGTCACGGGCACGATGGACCTGACCGAGATCAAGAACGACGATCCGACAACGGCCGCGATGGTCAAGTCGCTCGACATCAAGATCGCGATCACGTTCCCCGGCAAGGTGCGCGAGCACAACGGCGAGCTGAACGGCACCACGGTCACGTGGAAGCCGAAGGCCGGCGAGAAGACCGAGCTCAAGGCCATTGCGGAGGAGGCCTCCGGGCTCGCCGCGCTCACCGGCGGCTCCTCCTCCTCGAACACGGCGCTCATCGCGGCCGCCGTCGGCGGCGGCGTCCTGCTGCTGATCATCATCGTCGTGGTGATCGTGCTCCTGAGCCGCCGCAAGAAGCAGCCCGCGTACCCGACCGACCCGTACGGTGCGCAGGGCGGTTACCCGGCACCCGGGCAGGGCGGCTACCCCGGCTCGCCGGCGGCACCCGCGGGCTACCCCGGCTCCCCCACCGGCTACCCGGCCCCGGGCTCCCCCGCGGCCCCGCAGTCCGGCGGCGGCGTCTACGGCAACCCGCCGCAGGGCCAGGGCTACCCGCAGCAGCAGCCGCAGTACCCGCCCCAGCAGCAGTACCCGTCGCAGGGCCAGGGCTACCAGCCGGGCCAGGGCCAGGACTACGGCCAGGGCCAGGGCCAGGGCTACCAGCCGGGCCAGGGCCAGGGCTACCAGCAGACCCAGCCCTACCAACCGCCGCAGCAGGGCGGCTGGCCGCCCAACCAGTCCGGCGCGTGACGAATCGCAGGCGAAAGGGCCGGTGGCGCGCTCGCGTCACCGGCCCGTTTGGGTGTTGGTAA
>JAEZGP010000344.1 GCA_023437285.1 Actinomycetes bacterium
CGCCGGGGCTGCCGATGGCACCCGCGCCGGCCGTCGCGAGGCCGCCGGCCCCGCCTGCCGGACGCGGCGCGTCGACGGCGCCACCGTTGCGGGTCGGCTCGTCCTGCAGCGCCTCGCCGCGACCGGCCAGGTCGCGCAGCTGGCTCTCCAGGTAGGCCTTCAGTCGGGTGCGGTACTCCCGCTCGAACTGCTTGAGCTCCTCGAGGTGCTTGGACAGCGCGGTGCGCTTGGCCTCGAGGCCGCCCATGGCCTCCTGGTGGCGGGTGCGGGCGTCACGCTCAAGCGCCTCGGCCTTGGAGCGCGCCTCGCGGGTCAGCTCGTCGGCCTTGGTACGGGCGTCGGTGAGCAGCTTCTCGGCCTCACGACGCGCGTCCGACACGTGGTCGTCGGCGGTGCGCTGGGCCATCATGAGCACCCGCAGCGCCTGCTGCTCGCCGTCGCCGGACGAGCCGCCCTGGGCACGCAGCTGCTCCAGCTCACCCTGCATCTGGCGGGCGGCCTGCTCGGCGGACGCCTTCTCCCGCTGCACGCGGTCGAGCGTCGCCTTGAGGTCGTTCAGCTCGGCGGCCAACCGTGGGTCGCCGCCCGCGCCGGTCGCCGGAGCCCGGCCACCACCCTGCGCCCGGAGCTCGTTGTTCTCCTCGATGAGTCGTGCGAGTTCGCGCTCAACTTCGTCGAGGAAAGCATCGACCTCCTCCTCGTCGTACCCCCGCTTGCCGATCGGGGGCTTCTTGAACGCGACGTTGTGGACGTCAGCCGGGGTTAGCGGCATCGAATCTCCTCGGGTCAGTCGCGGCCGCGTGGTGCCGGGCCTAGCTCGACGATATGGCGATCAGGCTCGGAACCACGAAGTACATCAGCACGAACACAATAACCAGCAGCACAAGAGAAGCTAGGTCGACGCTCACCGTACCAACTCGCAGCGGTGGGATCACTCGCCTCAACGCCTTGAGGGGCGGATCGGTGACGCTCCAGACAATTTCGAGCGCTGCCGCGGAGCCGCGGGCGGGACGCCAGCGGCGGCCGAGACTGAGCACCGTACCCAGGATGAAACGGGCGATAAGCGTCAGCAGGAAGAAGTAGATGACCAGGTACAGGACCTGAAAAACCACCGACAGCACGTCCTGCTACGCCTCTCAGCCATGCTCAAAGAACCCGCCCTGAGCGATCTTCGCCTTGTCCTCTGCGGTGACCTGCACATTGGCGGGCGAAAGCAGGAAGACGCGGTTGGTGACGCGCTCCATGCTACCGCGCAGTCCGAACGCGAGCCCGGCGGCGAAGTCGACGAGCCGACGGGCGTCGGGCTCATCCATCTCCGTGAGGTTCATGATGACGGGCACACCCTCGCGGAAGTGCTCGCCGATCGTGCGCGCCTCCTTGTAGGTGGTCGGGTGGACCGTCGTGATCTGGTAACGCCCGTCGTGCGTGGTCTCGTAACCCTCCCCGACCACGGCCCGCTCGCGGAGTTGGACCTGCGGCGCGAGCGCGAGGTTGTCCTGTGTCGGGTAACTGGTGGACGCCGAGGTGCCCGGCCGCGCCAGCGATCGCACGCTGCCGCGCTCGGCCACCACCGGGTCGCCCGCGTGTCCGCGATCGCCCAGGTGGGAGCGGTCGCGCTCCACCCGCTCGCGGTCGGCGCGCTCGCGCTCGGCGGCCCGCTCGGCCGCGCGCTCCGCGGCCCGGTCGGCCAGGCTGGCGCGCTCCGCGGCCCGGTCGGCGAGCCGCTCACCAGGGCGGGAGCCGCGCGGACGGACCGGCTGGAACTCCTCGTCGTCGGCGAACTCGTCGTCGTAGTCACCGGGGTAGGCGCGATCGTCCTCCTCCTCGACCAGGCCCAGCCACACACCGGCCCTGCGCAGTGCACCCATCGCCGCGCCCCTCCGTCGCTCTGCGGCACGCCCCCGTGTCGTGCTGCCCCTCTGCGGCCGCCACCGCAGTCATCCCGGCCGGGCGGTTCGCGGCCGCCGACCTGGATTCCGGTCAGATGACACCGGCCCACCCACTGACGCCGACGCGCCGCCGGTGCGGACCCGCACCGCCGGCGCGCCAAATAACAGTGATGTAGTTCAGCGCCCTGAGCACCAGGCTACCGGAGCGGCGGGCGGTTACCGAGCAATGCGCTACCGATGCGGACATGTGTCGCGCCGTGAGCCAGCGCGTCGGCGAGATCGCCGCTCATTCCGGCGGACACAGCGTGAGCAGTCGGATATCCGACACGAAGTCGCGCCGCGATGTCCGCCAGCAGGGTGAACGCCCGTGCCGGTGGCCAACCCAGCGGTGCCACGGCCATCACTCCGCGTAGCTGAAGGCGCGATCCGGCCGCCACCGCGGCGGCGACACGCGCCAGGTCGCGGTCGGGCTCCGGCGCCGGACCCGACACGCCGGGGGCGTACCCGGGCGGCGCGACGGCCCCGCCGCGGGTCGGATCAGCGTCGAGACTGACCTGGACGAACACCTCCAGGTCGGTGTCGCGATGGCGCTGCGCCGCCCGGCTCAGCGCCTCGGCCAGCCGCACGTTGTCCACCGAGTGCACGACGTCGGCGTAGCGGACCACCGAGGCGCACTTGTTGCGCTGCAACTGGCCGACGAAGTGCCAGCGCGGCGCGGCGCCCAGGGCGGCCACCTCCGCCGCCTTGGGCGCCGCCTCCTGGTCGCGGTTCTCCCCGACATCCGTGACGCCCAGGGCCGCGAGGTGGTAGACGTCGCTCGCCGGGTACGTCTTGGTGACCGCCACGAGCGTCACCTCGGCCGGGTCCCGGCCCGCCGCCGCGCAGCCGTCGGCGATCTCCGCCCGGATCCGGGCGAGGTTGGCCGACAGCTGGGCGCGCCGCGCTTGCTCCGGGGCGCTCACTCGCCGTTCTTGAGGAAGTCGGGCACGTCCACGTCGTCGAAGAGCACCCGGCGGGGCCCGGTCTGCACCGGCGGCGGCGGACCCGCCTGCCGCGGCGGCTGCCCCTGCTCGGTTGGCAGCTTGCGCTGCAGCTCGGCCGGCTTGTAGGCCGGCGCGCCGCCGTCGAACCCAGCCGCTATCACCGTGACGCGCACCTCGTCGCCGAGGGCATCGTCGATGACCGCGCCGAAGATGATGTTCGCGTCCGAGTGCGCGGCGTCGGTGACCAACTGGGCCGCGTCGTTGATCTCGAAGAGGCCCAGGTCGGACCCGCCCGCGATCGACAGCAGCACGCCGCGCGCGCCGTCCATGCTCTGCTCCAGCAGCGGGCTGGAGATGGCCGCCTCGGCCGCCTCCACCGCGCGGTTGTCGCCGCGCGCGCTGCCGATGCCCATGAGGGCGCTGCCCGCGCCGCTCATGACGCTCTTGACGTCGGCGAAGTCGAGATTGATCAGGCCCGGCGTGGTGATCAGGTCGGTGATGCCCTGGACACCCGAGAGCAGCACCTGGTCGGCCTGCCGGAAGGCGTCCATCATGCTGATGCCCCGGTCGCCGAGCGCCAGCAGGCGGTCGTTGGGGATCACGATGAGCGTGTCGCACTGCTGGCGCAGCTCCTCGATGCCCGACTCGGCCTGCACTTGGCGCCGCTTGCCCTCGAACGAGAACGGCCGGGTGACCACGCCGATGGTCAACGCGCCGAGCTTGCGGGCGATGTTGGCCACCACCGGCGCGCCGCCGGTGCCGGTGCCGCCGCCCTCGCCGCAGGTCACGAAGACCATGTCGGCGCCGCGCAGCACCTCCTCGATCTCGTCACGGTGGTCCTCGGCGGCGTTCTTGCCGACGTCGGGGTTGGCGCCGGCACCGAGCCCGCGGGTCAGCTCCCGACCCACATCGAGCTTGACGTCGGCGTCGCTCATCAGCAGGGCCTGGGCATCGGTGTTGATCGCAATGAACTCAACGCCCTTGAGACCGACCTCGATCATCCGGTTGACGGCGTTCACCCCGCCACCGCCGATGCCAACCACCTTGATGACCGCCAGGTAGTTGTGCGGAGGTGTCATCAATGCCTTCCCTTCGAGGTGCGTCGCGGTCGATCAGCGCACCAGCCACCTCGCCGGTCCACGGTGGACGGTAGCCCGAGCGCGTACGGTTCGGGGGCAAACCCTCACCGTCTACTTGAGGCTCATAGTTATGTGAACTAGAATTCCTGCCCCGGACCGTAGGCGCCACAACGAGCCGATCCAAGGACCTCGGGCGGCGTGTCTTCTCCCCGTTGTCCGGGTGTTATCCCACAGTGACGAATTCGGGCGCGCTCACATCGATGAGCGTGCCCTCCCTTTTGAGCAACGCCGTCGCCACGCGGGCCTTGGTGTCGTTGTCCTCCGCGTCCCCCCACACGACCGTACGGCCGCCGCCCAGCTCCAGGCGGATGCGTGCCGGCGTCGGCGCGACGATGCGGACCAGGCCCTCGCGCAACTGCGGGGTCAGTGACCCCAGCACCCGGACGACGGACCGGGTGGCCACATCGTCGGGGCCCGGCGTCGCCAACACGACCAACGGCAGCTCCCGGGGGCGCTGCGCCAGGCTCTGGAACACGACGCCCGCCGGGTCGATCACGGCGAACCGGCCGCCGACCGGCACCGCCGCCAGCGCCACCCGCTCGTGCACCTCGATGACCAACGTGGCGGGCCACTGCCGGCGTACGTGCGCCTCCCGTACGGGCGCCAGCCCGCTGACCGCCGCGCGTACCCGGTCGAGGTCCACCCGGGCCAGCGGCGTGCCCGGCGCAACGGCGGCCGCGGCCGTCACCTCCTCGGCGGTGAGCACGGACGTGCCGGTCACCGTGACCTCCCGCACGCCGAGCAGCGACGTGCCGAAGATCACCCAGCCCAGCAGCGCCGCCAACCCCAGCGCGCCAACAACCGCGAGCCACGGCGCCGCCGTGCGCAGGCGGCGCCGGCGGATGCGCTGATGGAACCGGCGCACCGAGGCCGGCACGGAGCGGCCCGGCGCGCGGACCAGGCGCCAGCGCCGGGCGACCTCGGTGCGGATCACGCGATCAGCCGTCCGCGTCCGCCACGGCGTGCCGGGCCACGTACGCCCCGGCGGAGCGCTCCCGGCCGCGCAGGTCCAGCGCGGCGAGCAGCTCGTCGCCCATGAGCGAGATCGGCGGCGCCCCCATGGTCACCACGACGTCGCCCTCCTGGGCACGGGCGACCACCTCGCCGGCCACGTCCTCCCAGGACGCGACGAAGACCTTCCGGTCGGCGGGCAGGTCGATCGCCGCGGTGAGCGCGATGCCGCCCTCGCCCGGCGCGCGCGCCTCACCCGGCCCGAACACCTCCATCACCACGGCCTCGTCGGCGATGGCCAGCGCCGTCGCGATCTCGGCCTGCAGGTCGCGGGTGCGGTAGACCCGGTACGGCTGGAACACCACGATGAGCCGTCCCCCGCCGGCGACCTCGCGCAGCGTGTGCAGCGCCGCGGTCATGGCGGTCGGGTGATAGGCGTACTCGTCGTAGACGCGTACGCCGTCGGCGACGCCCTTGAGCTCGAAGCGGCGCCGCACGCCCGGGAACGCGGCGAGCGCCTCGGCGATCGCGGCGACCGGCAGCCCCAGCTTGACGGCGACGAGCACGGCGGCGGCGCTGTTGAGCCCCAGGTGCCGGCCCGGTACGGGCAGCGCGAACTCGCCCAGCGACACCCCGTCGAGGGCGGCCAGGTAGCGGGCCCCGACCGGGCTGGAGCGCAGCTCGCTGATCCGCAGGTCGGCGTCCTCGGCCTCGCCGTACGTGAGGACGGTCAGCCCGGCCGCGCGTACCCGCCCGGCCAGGATGCGCGCCTGCGGGTCGTCGGCGCAGATCGCCACGTACCCGTCGGGCTCAGTGCGCTGGCAGAACTCGAGGAAGGTCTCCTGCAGCCCGTCGAGGTCCCCGTACGTGTTGAGGTGGTCGGCGTCGATGTTCGTCACGATCGACACGTACGGCCGGTAGTGCAGGAACGACCGGTCGCTCTCGTCGGCCTCGGCGACGAAGTACTCCCCCGTGCCGTGGTGGGCGTTCGAGCCGACCTCGGAGATCTCCCCGCCGATGACGAACGACGGGTCGAGCCCGCAGTGCTGCAGGATCGACGTGATCATGGACGTGGTGGTCGTCTTGCCGTGCGTACCGGCCACGGCGATGGTGCGCCGGCCGGCCATGCACGCCGCCAGCGCCTGCGAGCGGTGCAGCACCCGCAGCCCGCGCGAGCGCGCCTCGACCAGCTCCAGGTGGTCCGACGGGATCGCCGTGGAGTAGACCACGGTGTCGACGCCGTCGAGGTTGTCCGCCACGTGCTGCATGTGGATCGTGGCGCCCAGCGCCCGCAGCGCCGCCAGCGCCGGCCAGTCCTTCAGCTCGCTGCCGGTCACCGGTACGCCGCGGGTCAGCAGCAGCCGCGCCAGGCCGCTCATGCCGACCCCGCCCACCCCGATCAGGTGAACGGTGCCCAACTCCTCCGCCGTCAGTTCACTCATGCCGCCACCTCCGCTGCGCTCCGGCGTCGCCATGAGATCCCACCGAGCCGATGATTCGCTCGCTGACGCTCGCTCATGCCAGGACCTCCAGGAGGTACTCCCGCAGCCGCTCGTCGCCGTCGCGGCGGCCGTACGCGGCGGCGGCGATGCCCATGGTGGCCAGCCGCCCGGGGTCGGTGACCAACGGCAGCACGGTCCGCTCGATCCACTCCGGAGTGAGGTCCGCGTCGGCCACGAGCAGGCCGCCGCCGGCCTCGACCACGGGCAGCGCGTTGCGCCGCTGCTCGCCGTTGCCGTACGGCAGGGGCACGTAGACGGCCGGCAGTCCCACGGCGGTCACCTCGGCCAGGGTCATCGCGCCGCCACGCCCGACGAGCAGGTCCGCCGCCGCGTACCCCTGCTCCATCTCGCTCAGGTACGGCACGCTGACGTACGGGGTGGGCAGGTCCGGCGGGATCTCCACGGGCTCGTTGCGCGCGCCGATGACGTGCAGCACCTGAACCCCGGCGGCGGCGATGGCCTTGGCGGCCCCGGCCATGGCGCGGTTGATCGACCGGGCACCCTGGGAACCGCCGGACACCAGGATGGTGGGCAGGTCGGGGCGCAGCCCGAAGCGGGTACGGGCGGCGGCGCGGGCCGCCGGCCGGTTGAGCCCGGTGATGCTCGTGCGCAGCGGCACGCCGACGACCCGGGCGTCGGCCAGCAGCGGCGACGCGGAGGTCTGCAGCTCGAAGCCGACCGCCACGTGGTCGGTGAACCGCATGCCCAGCCGGTTGGCCACGCCCGGCGGCACGTTCACCTCGTGGATGACGATGGGGGTCTTGCGCCGCCAGGCGGCCAGGTAGGCCGGCACCGACACGTACCCGCCGAAGCCGACCACCGCGTCGGCCGCCACGTCGTCGAGGACGGCGCGGGCGGCGCGCATGGAGCGCAGCATCCGGGTCGGGGTGCGGGCCAGGTCCATGTTCACCGAACGGGGCAGCTGATAGGCCGGCACCTGGCGCAGCTCGTAGCCGGCGGCCGGGATCAGCTGGCCCTCCAGGCCCTTGGCGCTGCCGACGCAGGTGATGCGGATGTCGGGCTGATGGCGACGCAGGCAGTCGGCGAACGCCAACAGGGGGTAGATGTGGCCGCCGGAGCCGCCACCGGCCAGCACCACGGATCGCAGCTGGGTCATCCGCTCACCTCTCGCCCGCGCTCGCCACCGGGGCCCTGCCGCTGCCGCGCGCGGCGCGGAAGCGGCGGCAGCGGAGCCCAGAGTAGCCGGCCGAGTTGGCCGGGCGGACGGGCGTGCAGGGCATGCGCGGCGGCGGGCTCCGCGCGGGCGAACGACGCCAGCACGCCGATCATCGCCATGGTCACGACCAGGGCACTTCCGCCGTCGGAGATCAGCGGCAGCGGCAGGCCGGTGATCGGCAGCAGGCCGACCACGCCGCCGAGGTTGATCGCGGCCTGCCCGGCCAGCCACACGGTGATGCCGGCGGCGACGAGGCGGCGGAACGAGCCGGGCACCCGGCGGGCGATGCGCAGCCCCGTGTACGCCAGGACCGCGAACAGGCCCAGCACCACCGTGCAGCCGACCACGCCCAGTTCCTCGGCGATGACGGCGAAGATGAAGTCGTTGTGGCCGTTGGGCAGCCAGCCCCACTTCAGCTTCGCCCGGCCCAGGCCGACGCCGAACCAGCCGCCGTTGGAGATGGCGAACAGGCCTTCCATGGCCTGGTAGGCCATGCCCTGGGCGTGCGCGCCGGGGTCGAGGAAGGCGTCGAGGCGCTCCTGCCGGTAGCCCACCCCCGGCATCTTGATCAGCATGAACACGCCGATCAGGGCGAAGGCGAACATCCCGCCGAGGACCGACAGCCGCACGCCCGCGGCCCACAGCACGCCGACGAACATGACCACCAGGCACAGCATGGTGCCCAGGTCGTTGTAGCCCACCAGCAGGAACAGCAGGCCGGCCACGGGGAACAGCGGCCGGGACAGGTCACGCCAGCGGCCCGCGAGCGCGCCCTTGCGCACCAGCACGTCGGCCGCCCACACGACGAACGCGATTTTGGCCAGTTCGGAGGGCTGCAACTGGACCGGGCCGAAGTAGAGCCACAGGTCGTCGGCGCGCAGCGGGCCGATCTTCGGGTCGTTCAGGATCTCCGCCTCGGCCAGCAGGGCCAGCACGTCCAGCATGATCAGCAGCACGAACGCGGCGATCAGGCCGGGGCGGGCCAGCCACCGGTAGGTGCGCGCGGGCAGCCGTTGGCAGAGCCAGAACGCCACGAACCCGATGAGCGCCGAGGTGGCCTGCTTCTCGATCGAGGTGAAGGCGTTGCCGTGCGTCGCGTACGCCTGCAGGCTCGTCGCGGAGAACACCATCACCAGGCCGACGATGAGCAGCAGCCCGGCGCTGGAGATCAACAAATAGTACGACGCGAGGGGCCGCGACAGCAGCCCGCGCAGCAGCGCCGTCCAGCCGAGCAGGGCACTTCCCGGGGCGGGCCGGGCCGCGGCAGCGTCCGACTCGCGCGGCTCGACCGCGACGGACCCGTCGTCCCCGGATCGCTGCGACCGGTCGCTCATGGTCCGTCCCGCCCTCCGCCGTCAGTCGTCGTCCCCCCGCAGCGCCGCCACCGCCCGGGCGAACGCGTCGCCACGGTGCGAGTAGCCACGGAACATGTCCAGTGAGGCCGCCGCGGGGGCCAGCAGTACCGTGTCGCCGGGGTCGGCCAGGTCCGCGGCCGCGCGGACCACCTCCCCCATCGCACCATCATCGGTCCTCGCCACATCCACCACACGCACCGCCGGCGCGTGTCGCGCGAGCGCGCGGGCCACGTCGGCGCGGTCGACGCCCAGCAGGACCGCGCCGGCCAGGCGCGGCGCGACCGTGGCAACCAGATCGTCGACGTCGACGCCCTTGAGCTGACCGCCCGCGATCCACACCACGCGCGGGTAGGTGGTCAGGGACGCGAACGCGGCGTGCGGGTTGGTGGCCTTGCTGTCGTCGACGTAGGTGACACCGTCCACAGTGGCTACCAGGGCGTTGCGGTGCGGCTCGGGCGTGTAACCGGCGATGCCCGCCGCGACCGCGTCGGCCGCCACCCCGTAGGCGCGGGCGAGCGCCGCCGCGTGCAACGCGTTGCTGAGGTTGTGCGGCCCGGCCGGTCGTACCGCCGCGGCGCTGCCCAGCTCCACCGCGTCGTCGGCAAAGGCACGATCCACGAGTACGCCGTCGATGACGCCGAGTTCGCCGCGCTCCGGCTCGCCCAGGGTCACCCCGACGGACCGGCCACCGACCGTACCGAGGCGGGCCGCCACGCGCGGATCGTCGAGGTTGCCCACGGCCACCCCACCGCCCGGCGCGCCGCGCCAGATCGCCTCCTTGGCCCCGGCGTACGCGTCGAAGCCGCCGTGCCAGTCGAGGTGGTCGTCGGCGAGGTTGAGCAGCGCCCCCGCGTACGGCGCGAGCGTGTCGGACCAGTGCAGTTGGAAGCTGGACAGCTCCACGGCGAGCACGTCGTAGGCGGCCTCGTCGAGGCCGACGAGCGGCTCGCCGATGTTGCCCAGGGCGGCGGTGCGGTGGCCGGCCGCCCGCAGGATCGTCGCCAGCATGGTCGTCGTCGTGGTCTTGCCGTTGGTGCCCGTGACGGCGAGCCAGAGGGGCGCGTGCGGCCCGCGCAGCCGCCAGGCTTGCTCGGGCTCGGCGTACACCGGCAGCCCGGCCGCCAGCGCGGCGCGGGCC
>JAEZGP010000361.1 GCA_023437285.1 Actinomycetes bacterium
AGCACCGGGTGCTCCGGCGAGATCTCCGTGGCCCGCTCGATGTAGCCCCGCAGCGTCGCGTCGTCGTAGACGATCTCCATGCCGCGCCCGCCCAGTACGTACGACGGGCGCACGAGCACCGGGTAGCCGATCTCGTCGGCGATCGCCTTGGCCTCGTCGAAGCTGGTGGCCGTGCCGTGCGCGGGGGCGCGCAGCCCGGCCTCGGCGAGCACCTCGCCGAACGCCCCCCGGTCCTCGGCCAGGTGGATCGACTCCGGCGACGTGCCCACGATCGGCACCCCGGCGTCCTTGAGCCGCTGCGCGAGGCCCAGCGGCGTCTGCCCGCCCAGCTGCACGATCACGCCGACCACGCCCGGTCCCCCGGCCGCGACGCCGCTGTCGTGCTCGGCGTGCCAGACCTCCAGCACGTCCTCGAACGTCAGCGGCTCGAAGTAGAGCCGGTCGGCCGTGTCGTAGTCGGTCGACACGGTCTCCGGATTACAGTTGACCATCACGGTCTCGAACTCGGCCGCCCTGAGGGCTTGCACGGCGTGCACGCACGAGTAGTCGAACTCGATGCCCTGCCCGATGCGGTTGGGCCCGGAGCCCAGGATCAGCACCTTGGGCCGGTCCGACGGCGCGACCTCGGTCTCCTCGTCATAGGTCGAGTAGTGGTAGGGCGTGGCGGCCGCAAACTCGGCCGCGCACGTGTCCACGGTCTTGTAGACCGGCCGCAGGCCCAGCCGGTGGCGCAGCGCGCGCACGCCGTCCTCGCCGGCCATCTCGGGCCGCAGCGCGGCCAGCTGGCGGTCCGACAGCCCGGCCCGCTTCGCCTTCCGGAACAACCCCTCATCGAGTACGGGCGCCGCGACGATCTGCGCGCGCAGCTCCACGAGCCCGGCGACCTGGTCGATGAACCAGGGGTCGTACCCGCCCGCGGCGCACACGTCGGCCACGCTCGCGCCGAGGCGCAGGGCCCGCTCGGCGGTGTAGAGCCGCCCGTCGTGCGGCGTCCTGAGCGCCTCCAGCGTGTTCTCGACCGTCGCGTCGGCCGGGTCGGGCGTCGTCCAGAACCCGGCCGCCTTCGTCTCCATCGAACGCATCGCCTTGTTGAGCGCCTCGGCGAAGTTGCGGCCCAGGCTCATCGCCTCGCCCACGGACTTCATTGTGGTGGTCAGCTCGGCGTCGGCGCCGGGGAACTTCTCGAACGCGAACCGCGGGATCTTCACCACGACGTAGTCGAGCGTCGGCTCGAAGGCGGCCGGCGTCTTGAGCGTGATGTCGTTGGGGATCTCGTCGAGGGTGTACCCGATGGCCAGCTTCGCGGCGATCTTGGCGATCGGGAAGCCGGTGGCCTTGGACGCGAGCGCGGACGACCGCGACACCCGGGGGTTCATCTCGATGACGACGAGCCGGCCCGTGTCCGGCTGGATCGCGAACTGGATGTTGCAGCCACCGGTGTCGACGCCCACCTCGCGCAGCACGGCGATGCCCAGGTCGCGCAGCCGCTGGTACTCGACGTCGGTGAGCGTCATGGCCGGCGCCACGGTGACCGAGTCGCCGGTGTGCACGCCCATCGGGTCGACGTTCTCGATCGAGCACACCACCACCACGTTGTCGTGGTGGTCGCGCATCAGTTCGAGCTCGTACTCCTTCCAGCCCAGCACGCTCTCCTCGATGAGCACCTCGTGCACCGGGGACGCGGCCAGGCCGCCGCCCGCGAGGCGTTCGAGCTGCTCGTCGGTGTGCGCCATGCCGGAGCCCAGGCCGCCCATCGTGAACGACGGCCGGATGACGACCGGCAGGCCCAGCTCGGCGACCGTCTCGCGGACCTCGTCCATCGAGTGGCACACCCGCGAGCGGGGCACCAGGTCGCCCTCGATGCCGAGCTTCTCCCCGGCCCGGGCGACGATCTCCTTGAACAGCTGGCGGTCCTCGCCCCGGCGGATGGCGTCGATGTTCGCGCCTATGAGCTCCACCCCGTACTTGTCGAGGACGCCCGCCTCGTGCAGGGCGACGGCCGTGTTCAGGGCCGTCTGCCCGCCCAGCGTGGGCAGCAGCGCGTCGGGGCGCTCCCGGGCGATGACCAGCTCGACGAACTCGGGCGTGATCGGCTCGACGTAGGTGGCGTCGGCGAACTCCGGGTCGGTCATGATGGTCGCCGGGTTGGAGTTCACCAGCGACACGCGCAGGCCCTCGGCGCGCAGCACCCGGCACGCCTGCGTGCCCGAGTAGTCGAACTCGCAGGCCTGACCGATGACGATCGGACCGGAGCCGATCACCATGACATGCTTGAGATCGGTCCGCTTAGGCATGCGCGGGCTCTCCTTCGATCAGTTCCACGAAGCGGTCGAACAGGTAATCCGCGTCGTGCGGCCCCGCTGCCGCCTCCGGGTGGTACTGCACGGTGAAGGCCGGCACGTCGAAGGCCCGCAGGCCCTCCACCACGTTGTCGTTGAGGCACACGTGGGAGACCTCGACCTCGCCGAACTCCTCAGTGGCGACGCGCTGTCCGATCGGTGCGTCGACGGCGAAGCCGTGGTTGTGCGAGGTGACCTCCACCTTGCCCGTCGCCTTGTCCATCACCGGCTGGTTGATGCCGCGGTGGCCGTACCCGAGCTTGTACGTCCCGAACCCCAACGCCCGGCCCAGGATCTGGCTGCCGAAGCAGATGCCGAACAGCGGTACGCGGCGGCGCATCACCTCGCGGGCCAGCTCCACGGCGTGGTCGGCCGTGGCCGGGTCGCCGGGGCCGGGCGAGAAGAACACCGCGTCGGCGCCGGTACCCAGCAGCTCGTCGAGGCTCGACGTGGCCGGCAGCACGTGGGTGGTCACGCCCCGGGCCGCGAGCCGGCGCGGCACGTTGTGCTTGATGCCCAGATCGAGCGCGGCCACCGTGTACCGGTGCTCGCCGTCGGCCGTCACCGTGTACTTCTCGGGCGTGGTGACCTCGGCCGACAGGTTCGCCCCCAGCATCTTGGGCGCGCTGCGGACGCGCAGCAGCAGCTCCTGCGGGTCGCGCTCCACGGTGGAGATGCCGACCCGCATGGCACCGCGCTCGCGCAGGTGGCGCGTCAGCGCGCGGGTGTCGACCCCGCTGATGCCGACGATCCCCTCGGCCGCGAGCCGCGCCTCCAGCTCGCCCGTGGCCCGCCAGTTGGACGCCGTCCGCGCCGGGTCGCGCACCACGTAGCCGGCCACCCAGATGCGGCGCGACTCGTCGTCGTCGCGGTTGACGCCGGTGTTGCCGATGTGCGGCGCGGTCTGGATCACCACCTGCCGGTGGTACGACGGGTCCGTCAGGGTCTCCTGGTAGCCGGTCATGGCGGTGGAGAACACCGCCTCGCCGAACGTCTCGCCCTCGGCGCCGTACGCCTCACCGTGAAACGTTCGGCCGTCCTCCAGGACCAGAATCGCTTCGCTGCGTGTCACCGGACCGCCTTTCCTTCGTGGACCGTGGGTACGCCGCGCAGGAACGTCCACACCACCCGGCTGGGCAGGGTGAGCCCGGCATAGGGGGTGTTGCGGCTGCGGCTGGCGAGGGCTGCCGGGTCCACGCTCCATCGCGCGGCCGGGTCGACGAGCGTGAGGTTGGCCGGCGCGCCGGCCACGAGGTCGCGGCCGTGTTCGGTCAGGCCGGCGATGCGGGCCGGCATGCGCGACATGCGCGTCACCAGCCCGTCCCAGTCCATCAGGCCCGTCTCCAGCATCGTGGCGACCACCACGGACAGGGCCGTCTCCAGGCCGACCATGCCGGGACGCGCGTACGCCCACTCGCACTCCTTGTCCTGCAGGGCGTGCGGGGCGTGGTCGGTCGCGACGACGTCGATCGTGCCGTCGGCGAGGCCCTGGCGCAGGGCGGCGACGTCGTCGTTCGTACGAAGCGGGGGGTTGACCTTGAACACGGGGTCGTAGCCGCCGGCCTTCTCGTCGGTCAGCAGCAGGTGGTGCGGGGTCACCTCGGCCGTCACCCGGATGCCGCGCTTCTTGGCCCAGCGCAGGATCTCCACGCTGCCGGCCGTCGACACGTGGCAGATGTGCAGGCGCGCGCCGACGTGCTCGGCCAGCAGCACGTCGCGGGCGATGATCGCTTCCTCGGCCACGGCCGGCCAGCCGGTCATGCCGAGGCGGGCCGACTCGACGCCCTCGTGCATCTGGGCGCCCTGGGTGAGCCGGGGCTCCTCCGCGTGCTGGGCGATCACGCCGTCGAAGGCCCGCACGTACTCCAGCGCGCGGCGCATCAGGCGCGGGTCGTGCACGCAGTGCCCGTCGTCGGAGAAGATCCGCACGGCGGCGGCCGACTCGGCCATCGCGCCCAACTCGGCGAGGTGCTCGCCGGCCAGGCCCACGGTGACGGCGCCGATCGGCTGCACGTCGACCAGGCCCGCGTCGCGGCCCAGCCGCCACACCTGCTCGACCACGCCCGCCGTGTCGGCGACCGGCGAGGTGTTCGCCATGGCGCACACGGCCGTGTACCCGCCCAGCGCGGCGGCCCGCGAGCCGGTCTCGACCGTCTCGGCGTCCTCGCGGCCGGGCTCGCGCAGGTGGGTGTGCAGGTCGACCAGGCCGGGCAGGGCGAGCAGCCCGTCGGCGTCGACGACCTCCGCCCGGCTCTCGCTGATCTTCTCGCCGGCCTGGGCGATGACGCCGTCGCGCAGCAGCAGGTCGGTCCGGTCACCGCCCGCGACGCGGGCGCCCTTGATGAGGTACGTCGTCATGCCAGCCCTCCGAGCATGAGGTAGAGCACCGCCATGCGCACGGACACGCCGTTGGCGACCTGTTCAACAATGGTCGAGCGGGCCGAGTCGGCCACCTCGGGTGCGATCTCCATGCCCCGGTTCATCGGGCCGGGGTGCATGACGATCGCGTGGTCGGGCAGGGCCCGGGCCCGCACGGCGTCAAGGCCGTAGCGGCGGGCGTACTCGCGCTCGGACGGGAAGTACGAGTCGGTCATCCGCTCGCGCTGCACGCGCAGCATCATCACCACGTCCGAGGCCGGCAGCACCGCGTCGAGGTCGAAGCTCACGTCGGCCGGCCAGGCGTCCACGCCGACCGGCAGCAGGGTGGGCGGCGCCACCAGGGTGACGTGCGCGCCCAACGTGTGCAGCAGGTGCACGTTGGACCGCGCGACCCGGCTGTGCAGCACGTCACCGACGATCGCGACCTTCAGGCCCGCGACGCGGCCCAGCCGCGCGCGCATCGAGTACGCGTCGAGCAGCGCCTGCGTGGGGTGCTCGTGGGTACCGTCGCCCGCGTTGATGACCGTCCCGTCAATCCAGCCGGCGAGGCGGTGCGGGGCCCCCGACGCCGGGTGGCGGATGACCACCGCGTCGGCGCCCATCGCCTGCAGGGTCAGGGCCGTGTCCTTGAGACTCTCCCCCTTCGACACGCTCGACCCCTTGGCGGAGAAGTTGATCACGTCGGCGGACAGTCGCTTGGCCGCCGCCTCGAACGAGATGCGCGTGCGGGTCGAGTCCTCGTAGAAGAGGTTGACGACCGTACGGCCGCGCAGCGTCGGCAGCTTCTTCACCTCGCGCCCGGCGGTGTCCGCCATCCGGGTGGCGGTGTCGAGCACCGCCGTCGCGGTGTCCCGGTCGAGGTCATTCACCGACAACAGGTGCCTGATCATGCCCTGACCTCCCCGGACTCGATGGTGATCTCGTCAGCGCCGTCGGTCTCCGCGAGGCGCACGCGCACCTTCTCGTCGAGCGAGGTCGGCAGGTTCTTGCCCACGTAGTCGGCGCGGATCGGCAGCTCGCGGTGGCCCCGGTCGACCAGGACGGCGAGTTGCACCACACGCGGGCGGCCCAGGTCGGACAGGGCGTCGAGCGCCGCCCGCACCGTTCGGCCGGAGAAGAGCACGTCGTCGACGAGGATCACCCGGCGGCCGTCGATGCCGGTGGGCGGCAGTTCGGTCGGGCCGACCGCGCGAGCGCCGCGCAGGCGCAGGTCGTCGCGGTAGAGGGTGACATCGACAATGCCGACCGGGACGTCCACGCCCTCGAAGGCGTGCACCCGGGCGGCGAGGCGGCGGGCCAGCGGTACGCCCCGCGTCGGTACGCCCAACAGAATGGTGTCGCGGGCCCCGTCGGTCTTTTCCAGGATCTGGTGAGCCAGCCGGTCCACCACCCGAGCGAAATCGGTGCTCGAAATGATCGTTTTTCCGGCGGTCTTGGGCGCCGAACCGGCGGTTTTCGGGTGCGCCAAAATGGACCTCCTTTCCCGCCTCACGGGACGGGTCGTTAAAGGACGTCGAACAGGGTTTCCACGGTCGCGGTGCCCACCGTGAGCCGTACGGCCGACAACGATCCTAGCAACGCCCCTGATCAACGTAGCCGCTGGGCAGGAGTACTTGACCGCTCGGCCCAACGCACGTACCGTCACGCTCCGTAGCGATCGCTGGGGAGAACCCCCAGGACTGTGACGTGGGAGTGTCTGATGCCCTCTGAGTACGCAAAGTCCCTCGGTGCCCGACTTCGTTCGATCCGCCAGCAGCAGGGACTGTCGCTGCAGGGCGTCGAGGAGAAGTCCGCGGGCCGCTGGAAGGCCGTTGTCGTCGGGTCGTACGAGCGCGGCGACCGGGCGGTGACCGTCTCCCGCCTCGCCGAGCTGGCGGACTTCTACCGCGTACCGGTGGCCGAGCTCCTGCCCGAGGGCGCCGGTACGCCCTTCGAGCCGGCCGGCAAGATCGTGCTGGACCTCGAGAAGCTGTACGACCAGACGCACGACGAGCTGGCCTACGTGGCCAAGTACGCGCGCGCCATCCAGCAGCAGCGCGGCGACTACAACGGCCGAGTCCTGTCGATCCGCGCCGACGACCTGCGTGCCCTCGCCATCGTGTACGACCAGTCGCCGTCCGGCCTGGTCGAGCGCCTCACCGAGCACGGCGTGCTCGTTTCCGACCCGCGGGCCCTGTTCAACTCCTGACGCGCGGCATGCGCACCCTCTTCGACGCCGGTGGCCTTCAGGTCACCGAGGAATGGGTACGCTGCGGCCGTCTACGTATCCCCGTGACGGCCATCCGCGACGTCTGGGTGACCCGCCCGCCGGCCCCCGCGCGCCGCTGGCCGGCCCTCGTCGCCCTGCTGGTCACATTGGTCGCCGGCGCCTCATGGTTCATCTGGCGAGACTGGCTGTCCGAACACTGGACCACAGTGATCATCGCCATAGTGGTCCTGGTCGCACTCTTCATTTGGACCATCGGCCTCGACCTGCTCACCTACCACGTCGAGCACCGCGACCACGACCTGTGGATCTCCGACCCGCAGGGCCGCCGATTCCGCATCTACCGCCACAACGAGGTAGAGGTCAACAAGGCCCTCCGCGCCATCACCCGCGCCCGCGACCTGTAACCCGCACCCCACCCGCCCCGCCCGGGTCCCGCCGCCCCGCCCGAGTCCCGCCGACGTTTGGGTGGTTCCGCGTGGAATAACCCGGTCGGATAACACGCCGAACCACCCAAACGTCCCGATGTCGGGGCGTGACACGGGAGGAGCGGGGGGCGTGGCAGCGGCGGGGGCGGTGGGTTACC
>JAEZGP010000398.1 GCA_023437285.1 Actinomycetes bacterium
GAAAATCCATCCCAGCAAAACAAAACATCGCTTTGCCAGAATAAAACCCCAACCAAAAGGTCAGAGCCAATTCAATGGCACTGGCATATCAAGCACCCTGTTGAGTTCTCAAAGAACAAACACCCACCTCAGTTTCAGATCATCCGATCTGAGCCCGTAGGAGGCTTTCGTACTCTACCAGACTGGGTCTTTCCGGTCAAATCCGAATTTCTCGGACGATCCGGGGCAACCTGCCCGGCCCTGACGCGCGACAACGCGTCCGGCTTGCGCCGGCTGCGCTCGTACTTCAGGAGGTCCAGCAACCCGGCCGGTCCACCTGATCGGAGGTGACCTCCGCGGTGAGCCGCCCGGCTCGTTGCCGGCTTGGTAACTCTACCCGGTCAGTGTCGCGATGCCAAATCGCCCTGCCCGGTTGCCACGCGCGGTGTGCCGACCAGCGATTTCTCCCCGGTTCCCGGCGCCCCCTCACGGGCAGGGAGAAAGTTATCCGGTGCCGCGTCGCAACGTCAAATCGGCCGCGCATGACGGCCGTCACTTCATCCACCCGGGCAACGACGAAGGCGGTGTCACACGCCGACCTGGCGCGGGACACCGCCCTCTGAGCTGCGGGTTTCTACTCCGCGAGCGACTCCACGCCGGCGACGGTCCGCCGCCCGCGCCGCAGGACGAGGTAGCGGCCGTGCAGCAGCTGCGCCGGATCGACCGCCGCCTCGACGTCGGTGACGCGCTCATTGTTGACGTAGGCGCCACCCTCGGTAATGGTCCGGCGCGCCTCGTTCATGCTCGCCGCGAGACCCGACTCCTTGAGCAGGGCCGCGACCGGGGGCAGCGGCCCCCGTACCTCGGTGAGACCGGCCTCGGCCAACGCGGACCGCAGGGTGGCCGCGGACAGCTCCCCCAACGCGCCCCGACCGAAGAGCGCCTGGCTCGCGGCGATCGCCTGGGCCGTCTCCGCCTCGCCGTGCACGATCGTCGTCACCTCGGCCGCCAACCGGCGCTGGCCGGCCCGGGCGGCGGGCTTGTCGGCGGTCTCCTTCTCCAGCGCGGTGATCTCCTCACGGTCGAGGAAGGTCAGGGCCCGCAGCAACGTGCCGACGAGCGAGTCCTCGACGTTGATGAAGTACTGGTAGAAGGCGTACGGGCTGGTCATCTCCGGGTCGAGCCAAACGCTGCCGCCGCCGGTCGACTTGCCGATCTTCTCGCCGTTGGCGTCCGTGATCAGCGGGGTGGCCAGCAGGTGCACCGACTCGCCGGTGGCCCGGTGGATGAGGTCGGTGCCGGCCGTCAGGTTGCCCCACTGGTCGGACCCGCCGGTCTGCAACCGGCAGTTGTACCGCTTGAACAGCTCCAGGTAGTCCATGCCCTGCAGGATCTGGTAGCTGAACTCGGTGTAGCTGATGCCGGCGTCGGAGTTCATCCGCGCGGTGACGGCATCCTTCTTGATCATCGTGTTGACCCGGAAGTGCTTGCCGATGTCGCGCAGGAAGTCCAGCGCCGACAGCTCCGCGGTCCAGTCCAGGTTGTTGACCATCCGGGCCGCGTACTCGCCGGAGAAGTCCAGCAGCGGAGCGATCTGCACGCGGATGCGCTCCACCCACTCGGCCGTCTGCTCCTTGGTCTTGAGGACCCGCTCGGCGGTGGGGCGGGGGTCGCCGATGAGGCCCGTGGCGCCGCCGACGAGGGCGAGCGGCCGGTGACCGGCCAGTTGCAGGCGGCGCAGCGTGAGCACCTGGAGCAGGTTGCCGAAGTGCAGGCTGGGCGCCGTCGGGTCGAACCCGCAGTAGTACGTGAGCGGCTCCCGGGCCATGGTCGCGCGCAGCGCGTCCAGGTCGGTGGAGAGCGCGATGAGCCCGCGCCACTGCAGTTCGTCGATGATGTCGGTCACGGTCGAGATTGTCCCTCATCCTGGCCGGCCGCGAGGAGCGCACCCGGCAGCTCCATGTGGATCTCCCGGAGGCTCGGGTCCGGCGGATAGGGGACGGTCGCGCCGGTGGGCACGAAGCCGTACCGGCGGTAGAAGGCGGCCGCGCGCTCGTTGCTCTCGGTGACGTAGAGCTGGACGCGGCGGTCGCCGCCCTGCGCGCGGACCCAGCCGATCGCGGCGTCGAACAGCGCCGAGACGACCCCGCGCTCCCGGCCCCGCCACGGCGGGCTGACATAGACGCCGACGAGATTGGCGACCCGGTCGTCGTCGGCTTCGAGCACGGCGACCGTCATGCCGACGAACCGATCGCCGGCGACCGCTACGAAGGTCGCCAGGGCCGGGTCGCCGGCGCCCTGGGCCGCGCGTCCGATCCAGAAGTCGTCGTTTCGGCGTACGGCCGTCTCGTACGCCTCGAGGAACGCCGTCGGCGTGTCCTTGAGCGCCTCGAGGCGCAATTGGCGAAGCTGGGGCCATTCGGCCGCCCGGATGCGCCGGATCTCGACGGATGTTGTCATCGACCCATCGTGGCAACGTCGGCGACCGGACCGCCACGGCTTTTCGGCCCGCCGGTCGGAACGGCCTTTCCCGTGGCCGTGGTCGCGGACGCACCACCGCGCGGTGCACCGTCCGACAGTGCGGGACACCGGGCGGCGAACTGAACCGTGGCCCGGTCCGCGACCATAATGACGCCCGACAGACCTTCTTCGACAGATACGTGAGAGCCGATGAGTGAGACGCAAGCGGGCGGCCAGCTCGCGCAGATCGGGGTGACCGGGCTCGCGGTCATGGGCCGCAACCTCGCCCGCAACCTGGCCCGGCACGGGTACGTCGTGGCCCTGCACAACCGTTCGGTGGAGCGCACCCGCAGCCTCGTGGCCGACCACGGCGACGAGGGGACGTTCGTCCCGAGCGAGTCGATGGCGGACTTCGTGGCCTCGCTGGAGCGGCCGCGTGCGGTGATCATCATGGTGAAGGCGGGCGGCCCGACCGACGCGGTCATCAACGAGCTGGTGCCGCTCATGGAGCCCGACGACATCATCATCGACGCCGGCAACGCGCACTTCGCCGACACCCGCCGTCGTGAGGCCGCCCTGCGCGAGCACGGCCTGCACTTCGTCGGTACGGGCGTGTCCGGCGGCGAGGAGGGTGCCCTGCTCGGGCCGAGCATCATGCCGGGCGGCTCGGCGCAGTCGTACGAGAAGCTGGGGCCGATCTTCCGCTCGATCGCCGCGCAGGTCGACGGCGAGCCGTGCTGCGTGCACGTGGGCCCGGACGGCGCCGGTCACTTCGTCAAGATGGTGCACAACGGCATCGAGTACGCGGACATGCAGCTCATCGCCGAGGCGTACGACCTGCTGCGCGAGGGCCTGGGCGCCTCCCCGGCGGAGATCGCCGACATCTTCCGCACCTGGAACTCCGGCGACCTGGAGTCGTTCCTCATCGAGATCACCGCCGACGTGCTCGCCCACACGGACGCGAGGACCGGCAAGGCGTTCGTCGACGTGGTGCTCGACCAGGCCGAGCAGAAGGGCACCGGCCGCTGGACGGTGCAGAGCGCCCTGGACCTCGGCATCCCGATCACCGGCATCGCGGAGGCCACCTTCGCCCGGGCCCTGTCCGGCCACGCCGACCAGCGCGCCGCCGCGCGGCGGGCGTTCGCCGACGCGGGCGGGACGCCGCTCACGGTGGCCGACCGGGACGCGTTCATCGAGGACGTGCGGGCCGCCCTGTACGCGTCGAAGGTGGTCGCGTACGCCCAGGGCTTCGACCACATCCAGGCCGGCTCGGAGGAGTTCGGCTGGAACATCGACCGGGGGGCGACCGCCATGATCTGGCGGGGCGGCTGCATCATCCGGGCCCGCTTCCTCAACCGCATCCGCGAGGCGTACGACAACGACCCGAAGCTGCCGTCGCTGCTGGTCGACCCGTACTTCGCCAAGGCCGTCGCCGACGGCGTGCCGAGCTGGCGGCGGGTGGTGGCCAGCGCGGCCGCCGCCGGCATCCCGACGCCGGCGTTCTCGTCGTCGCTGGCGTACTACGACGGGCTGCGCCGCGAGCGCCTGCCCGCCGCGCTCATCCAGGGCCTGCGCGACAACTTCGGCGCGCACACGTACCGCCGCGTGGACACCGAGGGCACGTTCCACACGCAGTGGGCCGGCGACAGGTCCGAGTCACCCGCTTAGCTGGGCGACGCGATGGGGCCTGGGCACCGCCCCGGCC
>JAEZGP010000456.1 GCA_023437285.1 Actinomycetes bacterium
ACGGTGGTCCGGTCGGGGTTGGCGGGCGGGGCCGGACGCCAGCCGGCCTCCGACGCCAGCACCAGGGCGACCGTCACGTCGTCGGCGCTGCCGCCGGACGACGCGCACTGGCTCACCCATCGGGGCAGCTGGTTGCCGAGCCACGCCGGCCCGTGCGCGGCGGCGAGGGCGGCCAGGTCGCTGCCGAACGCGGTGTCCCAGTCGTTGCGCGCCTGCGCGTTGCCGTACCCGTCGGTGGCCAGCATGACCGCGGCGACGGAGGCGCCCGCGAGGTCGACCACCCCGTAGCGCATCGCGTCGGCCGCGTCGGGCTGGCACAGGCTGGTGGTGCGCGACCCGTCGAGGCGCGGGTCGGCCGGTACGGGACGCAACGCCCGGCCGTCCTCGGTGACGGCCAGCACGTCGCCGTCGCCGATCTGCGCGCACAGCAGCCAGCCCGCGGCGACGACGGCGAGGATGAGCGTGGCGCCGTAGCCGAAGACCAGCTCGTCGGGGGACGGCCTGGTCAGGCCGGCGGCGTGCAGTTCGTCGTCGCCGACCGGTCGGGCGGCGAGGTCGCGGTCCACGGCGGCCAGCCACGTCCGGATCAGCTGCGGGCCGGTGCGTTCGCGCAGCATCCGTTCGAGGTCTTCGGCCGTCGCGCGGGCGGGCAACTCGGCGCCGACGGTGACGCCGAGTTCCGTGGCGACCTCGACGGCCAGCGCGGAGCCGCGTTCGCTGCGGAAGTGCCGGGCGTGGCCGTGCCCGTCGGCGACCGCGACGGCGACGGTACCCGGGTCGGGCTGGCGTACCGCGACGGCGTCCTCGTTGCCCTTACCCATCGCGACGTGCTGCGCGCCGAGCGCGCTGGCGGTGTGGACCTGCCAGGTGGCGGGGGACGGCATGGTGGTCTCCTGGCGCTCAGACGATGGAGTCGTCGGTCGGGTCGTACCCGTGTTGGCGCAACTGCTGGGTGAGGTTGGCCTTGTCGGCGCCGACCTCCGACATCCGTGACACGGCCACGGACACCGCCATGAGCAGGTCGGGGATGTCCTCCGCGTTGGAGGCGTGCAGGACGCCCACGGTCTCGTCGCTGAACTTGGCGAGCTGTTGCGGGCGGGCGTCCTGACCGATGGCGACGGCGACCCGGATGGCCGCCGCGCCGCCGGGTGTGGCCAGCAGTTCGGCCAGCCCGGTCTCGAAGTTGTCGGTGGCGATGCCGTCGGTGATGAGGATGAGCGCGGGTCGCAGCGCGCGCCGCTCCAGCTGGTCGACGGTGAGGACGCTGGCCATGAGGCGCAGCGCGGCGCCCATGTGGGTCAGGGCCCGTTCCTCGCAGCGCAGCGGCGTCCAGCGCACCTGGCTGACCGGGGTGGGTTCCTCGATGTGCCAGGAGGCGCGGTTGTCGAACCGGACGGCGCGGACGAACACCTGCGCGTTCTCCTGCGCGCGTTCCCATTCCGCCAGGCGCGGCAGCATGGTGGCGATGGCGTAGTTGAGCGCCTGCATCTTCTCGCCGTGCATCGACCAGGAGCAGTCGGCGGCGATGATGAAGTGCAGCGGACGCTTCGCGATGCCGCCACCAGGCATGATGGCGGCCGTGGTCAGGTCCCACGCCGTCTTGTTCGGTACGGGTTGTGCCATGTCCGGGCCCTCTCGTCACCCGCCGACGCGGATCGCCGCGGCAGGTCCCATCGGATCAAGATTTTCGCCGCCGAGCAACTGCGCCTGGTACACCCCGTCGGGCAGCGCGTTGCCGCCGAGCCCGGCCGCGTTCACCGAGTAGGCGATGCAGCCCGTCGGGGTGCGCAGCACCGCCTGGGGCAGGCCCGGCACGGACTGGTTCTGGGACGCGCCGGTGCGTACCACCTGACCGTCGGGCAGGCGCAGCAGGAACGCCACGTCGAGCCCGGGCGTCGCCTCGGCGTACCGGAACCCGAACACCGCGCTCGCCGACCCCGACGGCAGCACCTGCTCGCCCTGGCAGGCCTGCGCGGCGTCCGCGCCGACCCCGGCCAGGGTGACGCGCGCCGAGCCCAGCTTCACCAAAAGATCACTGTCGTACGGGCGCCCCGCGCGCGCCGCGTCGATGAGCGGCCGCGCCTGGGTGACGGAGCGCAGCCGCCAGGACATGTCCGAACCTTGGCCGGGCACGGCCAAGCTGGGCACGGCGACGAGTTCGCCCGCGTCGGTGATGGCCGCGCCGCCCGAGTTGCCGTGCGCCACCCGGGCCGTGGTCTCCAGGACGAACCGGGGGTCGTCGACGTGGCGCAGCGGGTCGCGGATGAATGTCGAGATGATGCCGGTGGTCACCGTGATCGTGTCGGAGCCGCTCACTCCCGGGAACCCGAGGATCGTCAGCGCCTGGCCGAGCCGCAGCTTGCCAACGTCGCCGAGGTCGAGGAACGGCAGGTTGAGGCTGGCGCGGTCGACGGGGTTGCCGGCCGCGTCGGCGTAGATCGCCACGACGGCGAGGTCGAGGTAGCCGTCGACGGCGACGGGCCGCGCGCGGTAGCGGGCCTGGGCCGCCGAGTCGTCGCTGTCGATGAACTCCACGGTCAGGAACGGCGGGTCCGGCTCGAAGGACGACGCGGGGGTGGCCAGGGCGACGGCGAGCCCGGGTGCGCGCGGGGCGGCGACGTGCGCGTTGGTGAGGATGAGCCCGTCGGCGGTGACGACGGTGCCGGAGCCCCACCCGCTGCGGTCGCCGACGGCGCCCTGCAGCAGCCGTACGGTCGCCGTCTCGGCACGCAGCAGCAGTTGCGGGCTCAGCGCGGTCGGCGCGCCGCTGCCGGCGCCCGGCACGGCGGCGCTGGTCGGCAGGGCCGTCGAGGTCGACTTACCGTCGCCGCGCGTCAGCAGGACCGCGCCGATACCGGCGATCATCAGTACGGCCAGCACGCCCGCGACGACGGTCAGCGCGCGCATCCGGGTGCGCCGGCGGCGGCCGGTGCGCATCCGCTCGATCGTCAGCGGCGGCGTGATGCCGAGTTCCTCGCCCGTGGCCGGGTCACCCAGGCGCAGTACGGTCGGTTCGGTGATCCGCAGCGGGCTCTTGATCGGCCGACCGTCGCGGTACGTGCCCCGTTCGGACGTGTCGGTGAAGGTCGCCCCGTTCGGGTCGCTGGTCAGGACCCCGTGCTGGCCGGACACCATGGGGTGGTCGGTGACCGCCTCCAGCCGCGGGTCACGACCGACGCGTACGTGCGCCCCCATGGGGTAGACGAGGGTGCGCGCGCCGAGGCGGGCGACCAGGACGGGCGTGGGTTGCGCCGGCGGTACGGGCGGGAACATGGCCGGCGGCGGCGGGAACGGCCCGTGCCGCACCGGCGCGCTCGCCGCCCCGGCC